>JBDHMR010000178.1:0-4510 GCA_039656035.1 Gemmatimonadota bacterium | reverse complement strand
TGGTGTTCACCAGCGTACCTCCTCGTGAATGACCCACCCCGTGTGGGCAGTCGATCCCGTCGTGTACGTCCCCCGAGCCAGCCATTTCGTTTCGTAAGTCGAGCGGAAGCGCCGCCCCAGCCATAGCGGGGCGCAGGGGACTGATGCGAGCGCTGTCGACGCCAGCGATCCCTCTCGCAGAACGGCGTTGTCGTCGAAGTCGAGCCTCGCCTCGGGGAAGGTGACCCCGCTTTCGTCGACGGTGGCTTGGGGACACTCGGCGCCGTCGAGAAACACCCAATGCCGCTGGTAGTCGCCGGACCACTCGATCCACGTGAGCGATGTGTCCGGTGACAGAAACCGTCCCCAACGGAGGCGATCGAACGGGAGTCGCCTCGGCGAGATAGAGACCGTGAGGAGTTCGGCATAGCCCAATCCCGAGATACGATCCCGGCCACCGATGTCGATAGATGCTTCCGCACCGGGGACGAAGCAGCGCCAAGTGATCTCGCCGGCGGAGGACTGGTACAGCGTGTGTTGGTGGGCTTGGGAATATGGCGACCACCAGCCCTGGACGTGGAGCCGCTGGCAATGCCAGTGCATTCCGGTGTCATCGAACACCGGTGGCGCACAGCGTCGAACCGAAGTGTGTTCGCGCGGCGCTCCGTGAGCGGGTTTGTACAGTGTCGCCGAGTAGGGAATGGTGAGCGGCCCGCGGCGTAGCTGGGCCCAGTAGCCGATGAACACGGCACCATCCTCGCCCACACATTCGCAATACCACTTTGTCAGGTTGAGCATCGTTTCCCCCTCGAAACCGGTGGGCCCGGTTCTCCAGGGTCCCCATAACGATGGTGCCCTGGCTGTGAAGTGATGCTGAAGACCCCGTGAGGGATCTACCTGTAAGGAAACGAGGAGGGGTCAAGCGCGGATCAAGAGGAGGGGAGCTAGAAGACCGCCTCCAGCTCTCGTGCCGCGGCGGCCTTGGTGTCCCCGACATAGGGGAAATTGTCATCGATGTCCTTCGGGCCATCGACCCACTCCACCTCGACGGTCGACAGCACCAGCAGATCGCCCACGGCGAGGAGGGCTCCGGCCCCGGCGACGATGCCGATGGCCTCGCCATCGAGGAAGAAGGAGCGCATGTCCATGTTGTGGGATCCCACGATGAGATAGCTCACTTGCCGCTCGCGCTCCTCCGGCGAACGGCCATCCAGGTAGGGCACCAGCGGCTCCATCGTCGGGAGTACGATGTCGGTTCCCGTGCGGCACTCCAGCACCCGCTCGACGATGCGTCTGTTGAAATAGGTGGCCCATTCCGGGTGGCCGATTGCGTTCCGCAACGTCTCCCTGGTGGCGAAGAACTGCATCTTCAGGTGGAATTTCGGATGGTAGTCATCGGCGCCTTCGGGTGGGCAGCGACTGGGAATCCCTTCCCTCACGCGTTCCCCGTAGTACTCGAATGTTTCTCGCACGGTTGGGTGGAACGGCAGCTCTTCGAGGATGAACGGGTAGCGCTCCATGCCCTCGAGCATCGCCAGCAAGCCGGGCTGAACGTCATGGGCCCCCAACCCGGTCTTCCACAGGCCCACTTCGAGCATGCCACCACTCTGTTCGATGGGCTGCTCCAGGATCTCCCGGGCCTGGGTCAAGCGCAGGAACATCTCGCGCTGCAGTGACATCTGGATGAACGAGCCGCGGAAGGCTGTGTTCTCCGGGCCCGGTCCTAGAATCATGACATGGCTTCCCCGGAGAACACTCCCCAGGAGCATCCCGCCCCAATACCGGTTGAGCCACTGCGGGTCGGCCAGCCAGATCAGGCTGCCGGGGGGCATCAGGGTATAGAGCGCGGCCTTGGCGGCGGTGGCCCGTTTGGGGCCATAGCCGGTGGCGTTCATGACGATGGCCGCCCGGGCGAACCAGTTGGAGTCCACCTCCATCCGCTTGATGCGGTGGGCCCGATCGGGGAGGGGCTGGATCGGCTGGAGGACGAGTGGGATCTCATCTTCATGAAACCCCTGCCCCAGCAACATGGCGCGAGCCTCGGTCTTGATGGTGAGGGCTGCGGGTCCGCGGATCACGATCGTCCGGTCGATCCACCGGCGGTGAGCGTAGTGTTCACCAACGCCCAGCCCCGACAGAATGGCCACACCGCGCGCGGGATCGAGTTCAGTTATGTCGGCAAAGGCGATCTTGCGATGGTCGCGCATGATGTCATCCGGTGTCGATGGCGGCAGCAGCCCCGGAATGGCCGGACTCCGGAACGAGGGATCCGGTGGGTTGGTGATGCTCACATGCACCGAGAACAATCGGCGCAACCAGTCTTCACCCCGCCGGGCGACTTCTTCCTGCAGCGCGGGCGAAGACGCCACGGCTGCCCTGAGGCTGTCCTGCGCCGCCCGCACAGCCATCTCGATGTGGGCGAACTGACGCTTCGTCCGGAAATCGTAACCGAGAGGGTCCTGCAGCAATTCGAGCCACCGTTCGGCCAGGCTGGTCTTGTAGTAGAACTCATCGAGAAAAATGAGAAAGGTCGGCACCATGCGCTCCTCATCGAAGCGCTGTGCCGCGTGTTCCAGGGCCTTCAAGTACCCCCTAATGACGGTTTGCTGGCTCAGGGTATCCGGTAGTCCCTCGTCGTTGTTGCCCCTGAAGTCGTGGATCCACAGCACGTGATAGTCCTCGGCTTCGAGGATCGAGGCGTCGAGGGCGGTCACGAATGCTTCGTCCGTGGCGATGGTGTAGTCGTTGCCCCGTTGAAAAGGCTGGCCGGTGATACGCTCGAGAATGGCGTCGAGCTCGGATTGGGTGTCGTGCTCTTCCGGCCGCAAGGCCAGCTGGAGCGGTAGCCACGTCATCCGCGAGTCGACCCAGCGCGCCTGGGTGCTGTCCGCCATCGCCTGAACGGTCGCCAGCAGCGAGCGATACACCCCTGCGACATCGTTCCGGCGTTCGGGTGGCAACCGGCCGTCCTGGTCGAGCCACTCCCCGAACAGTCGCGCCGCCCGGTGGCACAGTGCCTCGAGCACGTCGCTTCGGCGTATCTGCCCCAGGTCTCGATCGTAAGGGATGAGCAACTCGTCCAGCAGAATGCGCCGGGCTGCGTCGGCGACATGGGAACCCAGCTCATGGCCAGGAGCACCACTGCCTGTCCCGGAAGCCGCCAGGGAGAAGGCCCGCTGTAAGGCGCCATGGTAGGCGGCGACCTCGGCGGCAACCGTGTGGCCGGAGGGGAAGGCACCGTCACGCTTAGCCATGTGGCGAGCCAGTATCGAGTCCTCCGGCAGCGATGCCTCCGGACTCCTTCTGGGGAAATAGGGGATGGTGAGCCGGGTGATCCACAACGCCGACCGGTGGATCTCGTCGAGCGTGCCGGAAAGAGAGGCGTCGGGTTCCAACCGTTTGTCCCAGGTGTCGGGCGGTTCGTCGATGGGCGCAACCTCGGTCGTCTTCGGCCGGGTCTTTCCCGCGTAGCGTTGGAACAAGGGAAAGGTCAGGGACGCGGTGAACTTGCCGCGGGCCGGTACCCAGTCGAATCGGATGCCACCACCCGGAATCAACAACCCGCCGCGCACGAACGGTTGGAAGATGTTCACCGCCAGGTCGACCCGGCCCAGGCGGACGGAATAGTCCCCACCGATCTGCAATCCCGTGGCGGGCATGGCGAACATCAGCCGGGCGCCGCCATCGATCTCATCGGCCTTGCTGCCGAGCCAGCCCTCGGCTGCCAGTCCGGCGAAGCCGGGGATCGGGTTGGTGATGTCGCGGTAGATCCCCACCATGACCCTGGTGAGGAAGCTGTTTCCCGGGCCCTTGGGCGAGAAGCCGATGCCGAACCCGCCGTACGGGCGGTAGGCGTGCGGCAGCCCCATGGACACGATGGGTGGAAAGGAGTCCGCCGTGACGACGCTTTGGGCCGCCAGCATTCGTTGGCCCCCGGCGACTGCCACGGCGACGAGGGTCATGACCTGCCATCTGGAAACGCCTGCCGATCGGAGGATATAGCCTCCCGGGCCTGGGGGCGGCCCTGTTTCGCGGAGTACGCCCCTGTCCATTAATATGGTACCTGCTGCTGAAGGGCTCGTGAAGAGCTGATGAGAACCTGGCAATGAGGGGTGTGGGGACCGGGTTTGACAGCGGGCGCTTCCTGAGTATTGTCTGTGGTTCGGGGCCGACCCCGACTGGCCCTGGCGGTGCCGCGACCGCTCAGGGCTTCCCTGCCGACTCAAGGAGATACTTGATGATCCGTCCTGGACTGTTCCTCTGCGGTGTGGCCGTGATGCTTATGTCGGCCTGTGCTCCCGCGCCAGCTGAAATGACCGACGTCGAGCGCGACGCGGTTGAGATGTCGGCTCGAAGCGCCTTCGAAGGTATCGTTGCATCGATAGCCTCGGCCGATCAGGATGGCCTGATGGGCTATGTAGCCGACGGTTCTATCTTCGCCTTCCACGGGATGGTCTGGGACCGTGCCGGACTCGCCAGCACCCTGGGCGATTTTTACGGTTCAATAGCGCGGTCGGATATGGAGAATTTC
>JBDHMR010000177.1:0-4513 GCA_039656035.1 Gemmatimonadota bacterium | reverse complement strand
GGCCGGGCGATAAGATCAATACGCTACTTGGTGTATGGATGGTTTCGAGAGGGGGGTAGGGGGTCGGGCGGTCATGCGGACAGGCGGTTAGTCGGTCGGGCGTCTGTATCTAATACTTGTTGGTCTTACCGCCGAAGATGCACGGCCGCTGCCTAGTGGCTGGTAGCGCGTGCTACACGCCACCAGCCACTAGCCACCAGCCATCAAACCCGCAGCGTATCCCCCCGCCACACCTTCACCGCCTTCTTGATGCTCTTCTGGTCACCCAAGTCCCCGGCAAGCACACGGTCCACCAACCCCGGCGCCTCTTCGTCACTGGCAAAGCGGAGTCCGACGAGTTGTTCCACGGACAAGTTGGCAACATCCGCTTCGCGGCCCGGCATCAGCTGATTCAGCCGGATTCGCTCCTCCAGCCGGATCAGCCGGTCCTGATTGGTGATGGCCATGGTGCGAGCGGTGAACACCGTAAGCACCAGAGCAATGGCCACCAGCAACAACCACACGGTCGTCGATCCGGGGTTCTTGAACAGCGCCACCGCCGCCACGATCACGTTGATCGCCAGCACCGGAAACGCGATGAAGTGCCACGGCACGAGCCACCGGTTATGGTTGTCGTAGTTTTGCTCAGCAGCAGATCGTGCCATGGTAGACTCCAGAAAAGATTGTAATCCCTGAATCTGCCCCTGGCATGCCCCCGGTCAAGTCTTGTCTACACAGGCCATAGCCCATAGCCCCTCACTTGTCCGGCGGAAAGTCCTCGAGGACCCGCCCCACCACCTGGTCCACGTACGCCTGTTGCTCTTCGCTGTCGGTCATGCCGGCCAAGGCGCCTTCGGCCCAGCCCCGCCAGATGAGTTCCTGGCTGTCGCCGTCGAACACGTCGATGATCAGCGTGCCGGGCAGTCGTCCGCCGGGCTGGGACTGGAGCGGAATCCAGGTGTAGCCGAAGCCGATGCGATACGAATATGCGTAGCCCCAGGGATACGCCCGGTAGGGATATGCCCCCCAGTGCCACGGGCCGGGGAAGCCGTAGCCGTACGGGTAGCCGTATGACATATAGACCGACACGGCTTGCACCTCGCAGGGCGCCAAGGGACCACTGCATACGGCAACACGCGATCCCTCGGGCGTGATGACGACGGCGGTGATCAAGACGTCCACCTCTTCGTCGGGACGGAGCACCATGTCGATCCCCGCCATACTCTGATCGACTGCTCGCCGGATCCGGCGGTCGAGAAACGGGCTGATGTTGGCCAACTCCTCCGCCACGTCGGCGGAGTCCAGCCAGTCATAGGTGCGGAGACCAGTGAGTGTGGCTTGGGGGTCGTAGTCAGATTTGTAGGTCACACCCGCGCAGGCGCCGGTTGTTGCGACCGCCGCCGCGAGGAGTACCCGTGGGAACCGGTTGCGCATGATTGACCTCCGGGTCTGCTTTCATCATAGCGTGGGACACACAACGATATGGTGAAAGCACCATGAAGATCCGGCGCGAAGCCGCCCCCCAATCCGCCGCTATCTGTCCACCGTCTACTGTCCACCGTCCACCGACCCCAGCCATTCGCCCCCATCTCACCTTGAGAACACCGCCCCATGCGGCACCGCACGCCCAGTCGCTCCGTGCGGCCAGTCGGATTGGTTCATGTTCACTCCCGGAAAAACTCCACTTTCGCCGAATCCTTTGATCACAGAGAGCTTCCCGGTCGCCGGGTCGATGCGGAGCAGCATCACGTAGCCTGACATGTCCTTGTACCCGGTAAGCACGATGCGGTTGCCTCCGGGCTCCAGCGAAATCCAATGCGGTTCGGTCAGGCCGTCGAACGTCAGTTCATCAACGATCACCGGTTCGGTCGGATCGGTCATGTCGAACACCACGATGGAGTGCGAGTGGTCAACCGTTTGAACCCAGTACCGTCCGGCCAGCACCGGCAGGCTGCACTCCTCGTTTTCCCGGGGAAGCGTGTATGTGTGCTGGATCTGGGGATCATCGGTTTCGACGCTCTGCACCAGGTAGATGCCGCAGTTGAAGGTGGTGACGATCAGAGTCCGGCCGTCGGCCAGGAAGCGCGGTTCAGCTGGATATACGTGCTCGTCACCCTTGGGGCCCGGCGGCAGCATTACGGTTTGCAGCAACTCCAAATCGGACAGCCGCCACACCTGGATGGAACTCGCCTTGTTGCCGGGCCGCATGTCCGAGGTGGTGGTCACCACCCGGTCGAGGGTAGGAGAGATCGCCAGGCTGTACGGTCTCAGTTCAGGGTCGATGGGATCGGTGGCGTCCGACCCGCGGAGGTAATTTCCCAGGGAATCCAGTTCCACCAATCCACCCGGCAGCTGGTTGCCCGGCCCGCGGTTCTGAAACGTGGCCAGCACAGTGCCTTCCGGTGTTCTCTCGAAGCTGTGGGGAGATGTGTAGGGACCGGCCCCTGTGAACTCCGATGCCACGGTCGGATGCAACGGGTCGCCCACATCGATGACCCACGATCGCCCCGACCGGAAGCCGTTGACGAACAGCTTGTCACCCGCCGGCATCACGTGCTCCGTGTGGTGGGCCCCAGCGCTTACCCCAACGGGCGCGGTTGCCACCACCTCGCCATACCTGGCCGACGCCGAGTCGACGTCTATCACCGCTAGAAAGTCACTGTCGGAGGAGTCCGGATCGGCGGCCCAGACATAGAGATAGCGGCTGCCGGTAGGGTGTTCGCCAGGGGTAGTGCAGCCCGGGAGGATGAGGGCCAAGAGGAAGGTGGTTGCTAGTCTCATGGATACGGCCTTTCGGGACAAGCGGTCAGGAGGTCAGACGGACAGGAGGTATGGGATTGATGATACTTGGTTTTTGATTTGTGATCCCTGATGAGGAACTGCGGGCACCTCGCAACTCAACAATCATCATCACCGTCCACCGCCACGCGTCACCAGCCACCCACCACCAACTCCGCGGAAACAAATCCGTCGGGCTGGATGTTCCACCGGTTGCTCAGGGGAAGTGCTTGACGCCCGTCGGTCAAAACCCGATACTTTCTATCGGATTATTGTTCTAGCCTGCCTGTCGCCAGCCGGAGGTATCCATGTCACCATCACCATCGTCCGTATTTGCAGTAGCAATCGTCGCAGCAGGCATCGCCGGCTGTAGCAGTACCGATCCTGGAGGTGGCGGTGGGGGCGGTGGCCCGACGGTAGCCATCGCTAAGGCCCCCACGGCCAGCGGCGACGGCCAGACCGCCGTGGTGGCCACCGGGCTTCCCGACCCGTTGCGTGTGTTGGTAACCGAGGACGGATCGCCGGTCTCGGGCCGCATGGTGACCTGGGCTACTACCGGTGGCTCAGTGACCGGCTCTTCCGACACGGATGCCGCCGGCATCGCCGCCTCACAGTGGACCCTCGGCCAGTCGGCGGGGCTACAATCGGCCAGTGCCACCCTGAGCGGAGCCGGTGGATCGCCGGGCGGTTTCACTGCTACTGCTTCAGCCGGAGCGGCCGCATCCCTCGCGGAGTCAGACGGCGACGGACAGTCCGGCTTGATCAACACCGCCCTCGCCAATCCGCTCCTCGCCCGAGCCACCGACCAGTTCGGCAATTCGGTGAGCGGCGTCAACGTCATGTGGCAAGTGACGAGCGGCACGGCGATGGTCAGTCCGGCCTCGTCGAGTACCGGGAGCACTGGTGAGGCCCAGACCACGGTAACGCTGGGCGGGACGGCTGGGCCCATCATCATCCAGGCCATGAGCACAGGACTCAGCGGATCGCCGGTGTCGTTCGCGGCCACCGCCACGACGCTGCCTACGACCGTCACCGTGCAGCTACTTGACGCTCCAACTTCGTTTTCACCGCAGCACATCACGATCGCCGCCAACGGAACCGTCACCTGGACCTGGTCTTCCGCGGGGATCATCACCCATAACGTCATGCCCGATGCCACGGAGCCGGTCACAAGCGGCGCCCCGGTCCCCGGTCCCAACTCCTACCAGTTCACTTTCACCGCGACGGGCACGTACATGTACTACTGTGTGGTGCACGGCTTTCCCGGTGGGAGCGGCATGTTCGGCACGGTGACAGTGATGTAGGCGGGGGCAGCGGGGGCAGCGAGGTAAGCGAGGGCTGACCCGCTTGCCCGCCCTACCGCTATCTCCGGCCTATCCCCTATACTTGGTCGCATGACTCAACGGGCAGCCTGGCGCACCTCCCTCTACGAAATCATCTTCGGTCACGAAACGCCCGCGGGTCGGGCGTTCGATGTGGCTCTGATCGTCGCGATTCTGGCGAGCGTAGTCGCCGTGATGCTCGACTCGGTGAGCGCGATCCAGCAACGTATTGGACCCCTGCTGTACGCCGCCGAGTGGGGCTTCACTATTTTGTTCACGATCGAGTACATCTTGCGGCTTGTCTGCAATCCGCGGCCGCTGAAGTATGCCACGAGCTTCTTCGGCGTCATCGATCTCCTGGCCATCCTGCCGACCTATCTTGGCATCTTCTTCCCCGGCAGCCGCTACCTGATGGTCATTCGGATTCTGCGAGT
>JBDHMR010000176.1:0-4518 GCA_039656035.1 Gemmatimonadota bacterium | reverse complement strand
GCGCTCGGGCCTACCCTCTCCGACCAGCTCAGAGAGGTAAGCCTGGCGTTGTACCGCGCAGGGAAAGAACGTGCCGCCACGGTAGGTATCATCATCGCCGACACCAAGTTCGAGTTCGGTATCGACGACCAAGGCCAGCTCCTTCTGATCGATGAAGTCCTGACACCGGACTCGTCCCGGTTTTGGCCTGACGCCAAATACCAACCGGGTGGCGTGCAGCCCAGCTTCGACAAACAACCGGTGCGGGACTACCTGGCGGGGCTTCGAGAAGAGGGCATTTGGAACGGCCAGGCGCCGCCTCCGAGCCTCCCCACCGAGGTAGTGGACTCGACGGCCCTGCGGTATCGCTACATATACGAGCGCCTCACCGGCCGGCCGCTCGAGGCCGCATGATGCGCGTCGCTCCGGAAGGGTACCCCTTCATGGCCATCGCCTGGGCCATCGTCCTGGTCTTGGCGGTCGGTGGATGGTGGATCGGGGTCCTCATCTGGCTTCCCGTAGCCCTGTGGGTCGTGGCCTTCTTCCGCGATCCAACAAGGGAGGGCCCCCGGGGAGAGGAGTTCCTCATCGCCCCGGCGGACGGCAAAGTGGTGAGCGTGCTCGAGTCGATTGAGGAACCCGATTTTCACGGCCAATCGGTCGTCAGAGTGGCTATCTTTATGAACGTGTTCAACGTGCACGTCAACCGCTATCCGGCAAGCGGTACAGTGACCTACCGCCACGACAATCCGGGGCGGTTCTTCAACGCCGCGTCGGAGAAGGCCAGTTTGGAGAACGAGCAAAACTCGATCGGCCTGGAGACACCCAGGGGCAAGATACTCGTCCGACAGATAGCCGGATTGGTGGCTCGACGCATCGTCACCGATCATGCCAAGGGGACCGGGGTTACTCAGGGTCAGCGGATGGGGCTCATCAGGTTTGGGTCCAGGGTCGACCTGTTCATCCCCAGCTCCGCCAAGATCCTGGTATCGGTCGGCGACCACACCAAAGCTGGAGAAACCGTGGTGGCCACATGGACCTGAATCGCCCTCGCCGTCGACCTCGCGTACGCCGCGCCGTGGTCGTCCTGCCCAGCGCGTTTACCCTGGGTAACCTGTTCTTCGGATTCTGGTCCATGGTATCGGCCACCCGCGGGAATTTCCTGTGGGCCGGCTGGTTCCTGGTGCTGGCCGGTGCCATGGACGTCATCGACGGCCGGTTGGCAAGGCTGTCCAGAACCGACAGCAAGTTCGGGGCGGAACTGGACTCGTTGGTCGACGTCGTCTCGTTCGGAGTGGCCCCGGCAATCCTCATGTATCATCTCGCGTTCGCCGACGCAGGCCGCTTCGCCTGGATGCTGGGGTTCGCCTACTTGATGGCAGTGGCCATCCGGCTCGCCCGGTACAACGTGGTCTCCGAAACCTCCTACACACCGTGGTTCACCGGCCTCCCGTCGACCGCCGCGGGAATGCTGCTGGGCGTGTACTATCCGTTCTCTCAGACGTCGTGGTACGCCGCCACGCTCGGCCGCTTCAACCCGCAAGTGGTTCTTGTCCTCCTCATGCTGCTGTTGTCGGTCCTCATGGTGAGCAACGTCCGCTACCCCAAGTTGCCGGGCATCGGGTTTCGCACTGCCCGCGGACGAATCGGCCTCGTGGTGAACGTCAGCATCCTGGTAGGGGCCATTTTCGCCCCCGAGTACTTCTTCTTCATGTTCGGAATCACCTACGTTGTCTTCGGCCTCGCCAGAGCGACCATTCAGGGACTAATCGAACACGGCGAAGTGGAGGATCAGCTACCCGTGGAAGAAGAAGTCCCCTCCTCCCGCACGCCAGCGGCCGGCGGGAAACCCTCGCCCACTCGGCGGTTTTGACCGCATGAGGAATCTGTCATGAACTTTCGTGTACATATCCGCGTGATGCCGAGGGACGGCCTGCTCGACCCCCAGGGACAAGCGGTGGAACACGCCCTCACCGATTTGGCCTTCGACGGCGTCTCGAGCGTTCGGGTCGGCCGCGCCATCGAAGTTGGAGTAGCCGCCGACAGCCCTGGGGACGCCGAAACCACCACGCGGCGCATGTGCGAGCGGCTGTTGGCCAACCCCGTGACCGAAGATTTCCTGATCGAGGTCGAACCGGCATGATGCGCGCCGCCGTGGTCCGCTTTCCTGGCAGCAATTGCGACATGGACGCCCTGCGTGCCGCCGAACGGTCCGGCTGTCAGGCGTACTTCGTATGGCATCGTGACGACGATCTCCAACAAGCCGACGCGGTACTCCTCCCCGGAGGATTCAGCTACGGGGACTACCTCCGTTCCGGTGCCATTGCCCGATTCAGCCCCATCATGCAGGCGGTCCAACGCCACGCCGCCGACGGCGGACCCGTGCTCGGCATCTGCAACGGTTTCCAGATCCTGTGCGAGGCCGGCCTGCTTCCGGGAGCGTTGCTGCCCAACGCCGGGCTGACATTCGTGTCCCGACCCGTCCCCGTTAGAGTGGAGAACGTCGCGACACCGTTTACCATGGCCTACCACAAGGGCGAGACCCTGCACATCCCGGTGGCCCATGGCGACGGACGTTTCGTGGCTGCTCCCGATACCATCGACGAGCTCGAGTCATCGGGCCGCGTGGTGCTACGCTATGTCGATCATGGCAACCCCAACGGCTCGACGGCCGGCATCGCCGGCATCTGCTCCTCGGAAGGGAACGTCGTCGGCATCATGCCCCACCCCGAGCGCATCGTCGACCCCGCTATCGGGGATGATTCCGGCAGCCGATTCTTCTCGTCCCTCGCCCAGTGGCGTGCCGCCGGTTCGAACACCCCTGTCACTACCTCGGTCTGACACTCAACCACGTGAAACCATGAGCACCGACAAGCCCAGCCGAACCGAAGAAGACTACTTCACCAAACGCGACCTCGAGCTCCTCCAGAAGAAACGTCACGAGCTGGAAGAGGAGGCCGACCGCGAGGAACGTCAGCAGCACTTCATGAAGTGCCCGAAGTGTGGAGCCGACCTGAAGCCGGAAGAGTTTCACCGTGTCACCGTAGACCGCTGTCACGAGTGCAACGGCATCTGGCTCGACAGCGGCGAGATCGAAAGCCTCATGACCGACACCGAACCAGGATTGCTGGGCCGGGTCTTCGGCGATCTGACCGCTACCCTGCGCGAACCCAAGTCCGGTGACCGGTAGACCGATGGCGACCAAGACCGCGGCTGCGCCACCAAAGAACCTCCCGGGCGAACCCGCAGTCACGCTCGCCCTGGCTGAGGAACACAACCTCAATCAGATGGAGTACGACCGGATCGTCGCCATGCTCGATCGAACTCCGACCTTCACCGAGCTGGGCATTTTCTCGGCGCTGTGGTCGGAGCACTGTTCCTACAAGCACTCTCGCCCTGTGCTCAAGAAATTCCCCACCACCGGCAAACACGTGGTGCAGGGGCCCGGCGAGAACGCCGGCGTCCTCCGGCTGCCCGACGGCTGGGCCGTTGCCTTCAAGATCGAAAGCCACAACCACCCGTCAGCGGTAGAACCGTACCAGGGAGCCGCCACCGGTGTCGGGGGCATTCTTCGCGACGTGTTCACCATGGGTGCGCGCCCGGTCGCCGTCCTCAACAGCATCCGTTTCGGTCCGCTGTCCGAACCCCGCAACCGGTACCTCTTCGCCGGTGTGGTCCGCGGCGTTGGCGACTACGGCAACTGCATGGGCGTTCCCACTCTTGGCGGCGAAGTAGTGTTCGACGAGACCTATGCCGGTAATCCCCTGGTCAACGCCATGTGCGTCGGGCTACTCCGCGAAGACGATCTCATCAGAGCTAAAGCGGAAGGCGTAGGAAACATCCTCCTGGCGGTAGGCGCCCGCACCGGCCGAGACGGCATTCATGGGGCCAGCTTTGCCTCGGAGGAGCTTTCGGAACAGAGCCAAGCCCGCCGTCCTCAGGTTCAGGTGGGCGACCCGTTCATGGAGAAACTCCTCCTCGAAGCCAGCCTGGACCTGATCACCGGCGGCATCATCGTAGCCATCCAGGACATGGGCGCGGCGGGCCTGACCAGCTCGGCCGCAGAGATGGCTGAGCGAGGTGGCGTCGGAGTGGAATTGGACACCAGCCTGGTGCCCATCCGCGAACAAGGAATGTCGCCTTACGAGATACTCCTTTCAGAATCTCAGGAGCGCATGCTGGTAGTGGCTGAGCCAGGGAGGGTGGCCGAAGTCCAGACCGTGTGCCAACGATGGGAGCTCGACGCCACGCCGGTGGGGCACGTCACCGACGACGGGATGTTTCGGATAATCCATGAGGGAACCCTCGTGGCGTCAATCCCGGGAAGCCGGCTGATCGACGACTGTCCGGTTTACACACCCGAAGCGGCCGAAAGCGCATCAGCCGTTGCCCGGCGCAAGGCACGACCCGAGGGAGAGCCCGCCACTGGCCTCCATCGTTCGCTCGAGGTGCTGCTAGACACGCCGACGCTCGCCTCAAAACGGTGGGTGTTCCAACAGTATGACTCCACGGTACAAGCCGGCACGGCCATTGCCCCCG
>JBDHMR010000175.1:0-4533 GCA_039656035.1 Gemmatimonadota bacterium | reverse complement strand
ACTGTCCACGTCCGACAGGACCACGACGATAGCCATTGGGACGCCGTTCCGCATTGGCGGATTCAACTGGCAGAACTCCCTCCAGATCGTCGACCGCAAGGACGAGCGCCGTACCGTCGTGTCCACCGTGGTCCCCAACCCTGGGAACCCGGCCGACTCGCTCCAGTTGCAGACTGTCAGTAGCGGGACATTCAGCACGTCGCTCGATTGGCGAACAGGAATTTCCTTGCCTCTGGTGGCGCGCAGGAGCTGGCGGATTCAGCCGAGTGTATCCATCGTCAACACCACAGGAGGCCCGTTCGCCCTACGCAACGAGCAGACCAATGGCCAGTTCGTTCGCCAGGGAAAGCGGGTGGAGTTGCGCGTGTCCACCACCCCGACTTTTTTCGCTTTTTTCCCGGGGTTCGCCGGCACCAGCAGGATCCGACACAGCTTTTCTCCGCTGATCTCCTATTCTCTGGCCCCTGGTGCCGACATCCCCCAGGGTTACGCCGATGCCATCACGCCTCCGGGGGGAACGCCGGTGCTCAGGAGTGATCCCCAGCACCGTATCAGC
This sequence comes from Gemmatimonadota bacterium, assembly GCA_039656035.1. GTDB lineage: Bacteria > Gemmatimonadota > Gemmatimonadetes > Gemmatimonadales > GWC2-71-9 > N074bin45. The sequence goes on along the minus strand of JBDHMR010000175.1, from coordinate 3,977 downwards.
CTTGCGTTGTCGCAAAATTTCGAGGGAAAGTCCCACCCCGCAGAGGGAGACACGCTGGGCACATCCGCCACCAAGTTCCGGATCCTCGGATGGCAGATCAGTCCTGTGACCTATGATTTCGAGCAGGCTACCAAGCCCGGCCGTACCGGCTGGGCTACTCAGACCCTAACCAATACCTTCCAGACAGACCTGATCCCCAACTTCAGCATGAACGTCACCCACGACCTGTGGCAGGGTGTGGTAGGTACCGATTCCGCTCAATTCGATCCGTTTCTCCTCAGTGCCAATGCCAACTTCGGGTTGACCAGCCGCACAGTGCAGTCGTTCTTGTCCCTCCTGGGACTCGCCAGCAATCCGGGCGCCCCTGACCTCAGCCAGCCGCAGTTGGTAGACTACCGCGACGAGCAGCGCGGCTACGGGCGAGGGGGCATCAACTCGTCCGAGTCACTCAGGGGCGGTGGCACGCCGTTCACGGCGTCGCTCAACTACAGCATGTCGCGGTCGCGCCCGACCCCCGGCGTGGACCGCCCCGCGCGGCAGAATCTGGGCTTCCGCACGTCATTCTCCCCCACGGCCTTCTGGACGGTCTCGTGGAACACTCAGTACAACATTGCCGACAGCCGATTCGAATCGCAGGTTCTCCGGCTGGAACGCGACCTCCACAAGTGGCGCGCCCGCTTCGAGTTCATCCGCAATCCCAACGGAAATTTCGCTTTCTTCTTTTCCGTGTTCCTCACCAGCCTGCCGGATATCAAGATCGACTACGATCAGTCGACCATCACCCGGTAGTGCTGTCCTCCCCCGGGGACAACCACCTCATGGGCTCCACTTCGTAAACTGTTGTAATTCAAGACGTTATACACCATGGGCCGGTGGCATGTGTCCTGCTTTCCTTGGTACCGATGATGACCCCGTCCCAAGGAGTGGAAAGCCATGCGTGTTTCTCGGTTGGTACCTCTCGTTCTCATCGGTGCGGCCGGCTGTGACCCCTCGAGCCTCATTGGGCCCGGCGGCGGGCAGGTGGCTGCGCCCCGCAATCTTTCCTACACCGTCGAACCTACCGGCAATCCCGATGCCCCGGCGGGGCTGGTTCTTCGCTGGGACGACGACGGCAATCCAGATCTGGCGGTGTGGCATGTCTATTCCCGCGGCCACCAGGGTGCGGCCTTCGGTTTGCGGGGATCGACCACGTCGAATTCCTTCCACGACGCCGGAATCCCACATCTCGAATACCACGTTACGGCCGAGTCGATCGATGGTGACGAATCGGGCCCCAGCGCCATAGTCCTGGTGGACGAGCGGCTGGCCCTCCCCGGTCCGGTGCAGCTGACCCCGACATCCCTCGACCGGGCGGTGGCGCTGGTGTGGGACGACAACGCGTTTCGGGCTGATCCCAGTGGCTTCAGTCACTATCGCGTCTACAGTGCCCGCTACGATCTGGATTCGAACGTATGCCTGAACGAGTGGGGGCTCGAAGGGACTACAGTGGCCCCCGAGTTCGTGGCCGGCGCCCTGGTCAACGGTGTACCGCGCTGCTTCGGCATCTCGGCCATCACCATTGAAGGGTGGGAGAGTCTGTGGTCGCCGGTTCTGCACGACACTCCGCGACCTGACGCACGCAACCATGTGCTGTACGCCAGGCAGGTCGATGACGCGCAGGCCGGCTTCCGGTTCTGGCAGGACACCAACGGTGACCGCCAGGCCCAGAACAGCGAGCTGGGGCTGACCGGCGCCGGATCCGACGCTGGCATGGACTTCACCATAGACCAGAGTGGGGGCCAGCTGATGCTGGTGCCTCTCAGAGCCGGAACCGGAGTGGAAGTGTACGGTACGGGACCAGTGGCGGACCTGACCGGTATCGACTTCGCGCCCAACCAGACATACTCGAGCGCCCCTATCCAGGCACAGACCGGCTGGGGCTATGTCTGGGCGATGGACGGCGGTGACGGTTTTGCCCGGTTTGGTTCGCTGAGGGTGACTCACGTGGGCCGCGATCTGATCATTTTCGACTGGGGATTCCAGACCGATCCCGGTAACCCGGAACTGTTGCGCATGGGGGAGTAGCATCCCCTTGTGCTGGGGACATGCCTCGGTCACTTTCGGGGCATGTCCCACCCACCTACCCTCGACGGGGCATCCCTCACGATCGACCAGGTCGTCAGCGTTGCCCGAAATCCTTCGATCACGGTTGCTCTCGATCCCACGGCGCTGACAGCCTTGGCCGGCAGCCGTGCCCTGGTCCAACGGGCCATTGACGAGGGGCGCACCATCTACGGCGTCAACACAGGATTCGGCAAGCTGGCCAATGTGCGGATTCCCACTGACCAGCTCGACGAATTGCAGGTCAATCTCATTCGGAGCCACGCAGCCGGTGTCGGGGACCTGCTACCGCGGGAAGTCGTGCGGGCCGTCATGTTGCTGCGCGCCAACGTTCTCCTTCGGCCCACCAGCGGAGTCAGGCCTCAACTGGTGGAAGCCTTGGTAGGCCTCCTCAACAGCGACATCATTCCCGCGGTCCCCGAGCAGGGGAGCGTTGGAGCAAGTGGTGACTTGGCTCCCCTGAGCCATATCGCTCAGGTGGTCATGGGGGAGGGGGAAGTGCTCACCGGTGACGGTGGGCGGGAGTCCGCGTCTGTGGCTTTGGCCCGCGCTGGAGTTGCCCCCGCGCAATTCGCTCCCAAGGAGGGGCTGTCGTTCATCAACGGGACCCAGGCTCAAACGGCCATACTGTCACTGCTGGTGCACGACGCGGATGTGCTGTGGCACACGGCCCTTGCCTCTGCCGCCATGAGCCTGGAAGCACTCAGGGGCACGCCCACGCCGTTGGATGAGCGCATCCATGCGGCCAGGCCGCACCAGGGTCAGCAGCTGGCTGCTGAGCACTTGCGCGCCTTGTTGGACGACAGCGAGATAAGGGCATCCCACCAGGATGGCGATGAGAGGGTGCAGGACGCCTACAGCCTCCGCTGCCTCCCGCAGGTGATGGGGGCTGTCCGCGAGGCAATCGACTTCGCGGAACGGGTGTGTCGCATCGAGTTGAACTCGTCTACCGACAACCCGCTGGTGTTCGACAACGGCGACGTCCTGAGCGGTGGCAACTTCCACGGCCAACCCGTGGCACAAGCTCTCGACTTCCTGGCCATCGCCGTCACCACACTGCAGGCCATGGCCGAGCGGCGCGTCGAGCGCTTGGTCAACCCCGATCTGTCACACGGTTTGCCCGCGTTTCTGGTCGAGAACCCCGGACTGCAGTCGGGGTACATGATGGTGCAGATCACCGCGGCGGCCTTGGTGGCGGAATCGCGAACCCTGACAGTTCCGGCCAGCGTCGGCTCGATACCCACCGACGCCAATCAGGAGGATTTCGTCCCCATGGGCATGGCCGCGGCCTTCAAGGCGACGCGGATAATGCGCAACGCCAACCACGTCATCGCCACCGAATTACTGTGTGCGGTACAGGGCATCGAGTTGCTCAAACCACTCAGCCCCGGGCGGGGCGTCCGCTGGCTCGAACAGCGCATTCGGAGTCCCGATGGACCTGGAATAGAGCCCCTGGTCGAGGATAGACCTCCGGCGCCCGACCTCGAGCGCCTGGCCCAGGCGGTTGCCTCCGGCGAGCTGGATCCCAGGGGATTCGTACAAAGTGGTTGACGCCCGGGTGCCGCTTGCTCCGGGGTGCCGCCATCTCTATCTTTCTACGGCTAAGTTCAAGCCAGTCTTTCGTTTCCCTCCTACGTCCCGAGCCGAATGAACGTCGAGAAACTCAAGATTGCGGCCTTGAAGTACGAAAAGCGCGAGGATTGGCGCAAGGCTATCGACGTTTACCTGCAGGTGATCGAGGCCTACGAATCCGGCACCTCGCAGTCGCAGGACTATTCGATCTACAATCGGTTGGGCGACCTGTACATAAGGGTCAACAGCACGGCCTTGGCGGTGCAGTCCTACGAGCGTGCGGTTGATCTGTACGCCGATCAGGG
>JBDHMR010000174.1:0-4536 GCA_039656035.1 Gemmatimonadota bacterium | reverse complement strand
GCAGGCGGCGGCGATCAGAAGACCACATGCGCCAGCAACCACCAGACTCCGCCAGCTCCAGCGGCGAATGTGGTGGTTACAGCGTTGACCGTGTCGTTGTTGAGCCATGGTACTCCCCGTTGGTACTCCGCCACGGCACCACACCGGTGGCGCGAGTCCTCGCACTCCACCAGGCAAACCGGGCAGCGGTAGCGTACCTGCCAGGCGGCGCCCAGGGCCGAGTCGGCGATCATGGAGCCGAACCCGATGACGATTGCGGCTACCGTCAGGGCCGGCCGGCCGGTCACCGCGCCCGCGACCAGTCCGATCACAGTGGCACCGGCGGCGCCCGCCAGGGTGCCCGCCATGGTGATCCCGCCGCTGGTCCCCGCTGGGACAGGCTCGCCCGTTAGCAGATTCCGGGGTGTGCCGCCCTTGGCCTTGCCGATCTCGGTGGCCCAGGTATCCGCTGCCGCACCGGCTAGGGCGGCCGTGACCATCCACCAACCCAGGTCCGCATGGGCCACGCCAGTAATTCCACCCAATGCAGCGGCGCCCCCGTTGGCGGCGACCTGCCAGGCACTGCGGCGGGCTCCCTGGAATGTGTGACCGTGCTCCTCCGAGGGGAAGGCGTGTGAGACGGCGGTACTAGTCAAGAAGAACGTGCCCAGCACAATGCCGCCCCCCCATCCTGTCCCCCACAGCACTGCCACACCCACTATTGCCGCTGCGCCGGCGCCGGGCCCGGTCAGCGTGTTGAGACGCCAGGCCAGGGTGGCAACGATGCCGGCGGTGAGGGAAGCGGCCCAGAGGGCCACCGGTTCAGCCGATAGGGAGGTCACCATGGATTGCTGTGAGTATTCGCTCACGACTATCTGGGGGGCAGGTGGCGCTCCTGAGCTTGTCCTCGAGCATTCTCAGGTAGTTGGCCTCGAAGCGTGAATGCGAGAGACATGGGCGGCATTTTTCGATGTGAGCTCTCACTCGCTCCGCGAGATCCGGGGTCAGCTGGCGTTTGAGGTACTGGTGCAACAATTCCAGGGCCTCGTCGCAATCAATCGCCGTTACCTGCTCGCCGGTCATTGAAGTTGTCGCTCCCGGGGTGATATGTAGCCCATCTCAACCGCATGGTCGTAGAGTTGGTCCTGCAACTGCCGGCGAGCCCGGAACAACCGCGACTTCACCGTTCCTATTGGTATCTCCAACATACTCGATATCTCGGCGTAGCTGAGGTCTTCGATGTCACTGAGGACCAGGACTTCCCGGAACTCGATTGCCAGTCCATCGATGGCAGTCAGGACCCGGCTGTCGATCAACTTGCCGAAGAACTCCCCTTCCGGGTCTGTCTGACCGACCCGGCGGTAGATGGCCATGGGATCCACCGCCTCGATGTCCACCCCGAGCGGTTCCCGTTTCTGCTTGCGGTACTGATTGATGAAACTGTTTCGTAGAATGGTCAACAACCAGCCCCGGGCGTTGGTTCCGGGCCTGAATCGGTGCCAGGCCCGGAAGGCCTTGAGCATGGTTTCCTGAACCAGGTCCTCAGCCCTGGTCGGGTCACCCGTCAAACGGCAGGCCACCCGGAAACAGGTGTCGAGATGGGGGAGAGCTTCTCGTTCGAAGGACTCTGGAGTGGATTGATTGACGGTATCTGGTGGCGGCATAGGCTCTGGATGGCTGGCGAAGGGTGGCGACTGGTTGGCCCATCAGGGAGGACACCGAGCACTCGGGCATCCTTCATTGTTGGGGCGGCTGTGGGGTGGCCCCGCCACTGGCGAGGGGGCTAAGTTCCGCCCCCACACCATGATGACATCAGAGCGAACGTCAGCCATTCTGCCTCTCAGCCTGCTCGAGGCCATGCGCAACCTCGACCGCCCGGTGGAGGATGGCCTGGAGGAATTGAGCAGCGAGATCGTCGCCAAACGCCTCGGTCTCAATCCCACGGTGTCGGCCCAGATCGACAGGTACCGGGGGTTGGTGCGCCGTAAGATCGTAGTCGAGCCGGCAGAGGTTGGAGCCGTGTTCAAGTTGGTCAGCCGACGGCCCGATGCCCGGCTGGTATATGCCGATGCCGGCCGTCGAGCCGCCCGCCACGCCGCCCGTTCCGTAGCCTACTCCTGGCGCCTGGTGCTGTTTTTTCTTCCCGGGCCGTGGCGCCGGCGACTGGGGTCCCGTAAGGCGTCGGCCGTAGCCGAGTGGCTCCTGGGGGTACGCCTGGTGGTGGAACGATTGTCCGCCCGGGCGGAAATGGCCGATTCTCCGGCCGACGAGGCGTCCTGCGAGTTCATCGGAGCCGCCATGAGCGAACTGTTGCGCGCGCTGGCGGGGTTCGAGGGCGCCATGGTACACCACCAGTGTCGCGCCGGGAGCGACGGGGTGTGTCTCTGGCGCTCGGAAGCCGTCGATATCAACGATCCGTATTAGGAGGCTGGCATGGCAGATATGAAGGGACTGGACTTGGATGAAGTCCGGTCCACCCTGGAGTCGATGGGAGTTGACGGCTGGCTGCTGTTCGATTTCCACGGCGTCAATCCGGTAACGCCTCAGGTTCTGGGGCTGACTGGGATGGCCACCCGGCGTCTGTTCGTGCTCATCCCGCGGGAAGGAGAGCCCGTGGCGGTGGTCCACAAGATCGAACTGCAGCCGATGGAGGGGTTTCCGGGCCGGATCATTCCTTACGCCCGCTGGCAGGAGCTGGAAGCAGCCCTGGGCCCGTTGGTATCGGGCCGCACCTTGGCCATGGAAGTGTTTCCCGACGACGCTGTGCCCTATCTCGACAGAGTTCCAGCGGGAGTGGTCGAGCTACTGACCCGGTTAGGGGCCACCGTCGTTCCCTCGGCGCCCTTGGTGACCCGGTTTGCCGCCACGTGGAACGCGGACCAAATCGAGGAACACACATTCGCGGCCGAAGTGATCGCCGATGTGGCCCGTAGCGCGCTGGCACAGGCCGTGGCCGATCCCGGCTCGGGGGTGGGCGAGGTGGAAATCCAGTCCCGGGTGGTGGCAGCGATGGAGGCGGGGGGACTGGAGCTGGATACCCTCCCGATCGTCGCCTTCGGAGCCAACGCCGCCAATCCCCACTACGAGCCGCGAGCGGGAAGTGACGCCCGGCTTCGCCCCGGGGATGTCGTTCTGCTGGATCTGTGGGGCGGCCGGACCCGGGACGCCGTGTTTGCCGACCAGACCTGGATGGCCTATGCCGGTGACAGCCCCCCGGAGCGGGTGCAGGACGTGTGGCACACCGTCCGCTCGGCCAGGGACGCGGCCATCGAGACCATTGGGGACGCCATAGCAGCGGGCAGGCCCGTAGCCGGCTTCGAGGGCGACCGCGCGGCGAGAGGCGTGATCGAGGCAGCCGGGTATGGTGATTTCTTCGTGCACCGCACGGGGCATTCCATCGACCGGGAGTTGCACGGATCGGGGCCCCACCTCGACGACTACGAGACCCACGACGATCGCGAGTTGATGCCTGGCGTGGGCTTCTCGATCGAGCCGGGAGTCTACCTTCCCGGCGAGTTCGGCGTTCGCAGTGAAATCAACATGTACTGGGGGCCGGAGGGCCCGGTCGTCACGCCCGAGAGCCCACAACGGCAGCTCATTATGCCAAACTGAATTGGCCCCTAGCCAAGATGGGCGTCGGGAAGTAACATAGCTGCCGCCTCGGGCAATCCGGTTACTGCTCGGGGGTGGGTTCGGCGGCGCGTCCCTGGCTGAGACATGCTCCCTGCCTGACCGAATAGCTGATAGCAGTTTCAGAGAGAGACATACGTGCACCATCGAAACGGCCGTCTATTTCCGAGTCGTCATCACGCTTGACAGGTGATCTAGGTCACCACATATTGTGGCGTCGGCCGGGCCGCGGTCGACGTTTCCTAGATCAGATCGACACCAATAGCTGCTCACTGAGCAGGTCGTTTCGACGCAGTCGTTAGCCCAACTTGGGCATGGACCCGAGTGTGTTCGTGCCCCCACGAAGTGCCACAGCGCGGTCGCGTTCTGTGCCAGCAGAAGCGGCGTAAGTCACAGTGGCTGAACGACATCCGGTACGGTGGAGCCTCCCCAGGCGCTGCTCATGCCGACCGTATCGTGGAAACCAGGCACCCCGCCAGAAGGGAGGCGTGTGCGTCAATTTGCTTTTTTTGTTGGAGAGGGAATCCTGTGTTCACCCTGTAGGAGGACGTTTCTCATGACACAAAGTTGTGTGAACGCCTTCGTCCGCACAGCACGCACATGCGTGCTCGCGGCGCTCATCTCAGGTTTGGGAGCCGGCACGGTCCTGGCCCAGGTGAGTGGTAAGCTCGAAGGCACGGTGCGCGACCAAGCGGGCGCACCCATCGCCAACGCCCAGGTATTCATTGTGGGGACAACGTTTGCCACCACGACGAATCCCGACGGCTATTACTTCTTGAACAATGTGCCCATCGGTCGGGTCACGCTGCAGGCCAGCTTCATCGGCTACAAGGCGACCCAGATCGAGGGACTCAACATCCTGAGTAACCAGACAGCCACTCAGGACGTGACCCTGGAGGCAACGCCCTTCGAGGTCGAAGAGATCAC
>JBDHMR010000173.1:0-7650 GCA_039656035.1 Gemmatimonadota bacterium | reverse complement strand
CCGCGTCCCCGAGCTTTGCGAGGGGCGCGACTCAGCACAGCGCGAATGAAATGAGCGGTGTGCTGGCAGTTCAAATCTTCCCAGGCCCACTGAAGTGATATGGTGATCCCGCTTGGTGCTACGATGCTAGGCGGGTGACGATCTGCAACATCCCAAGGCAAGAGAACTAGCTCAATACCTTGCGAATGGCTCCGAGCAGTTCTGCAAACTCTTCCAGCGCTCCCCACCCTTCGCTCAGACGCTAACCTGCACCACGACCTTCCCTATGGCCTGACCGGATTCCAGGCGGGCATGGGCCTTTGCCACATCTTCGAGAGCATAGGGTTCACCATCCATCAGCGGGCGGATCTGCCCGGCTCCCGCAAGAGCCGTGATCTCCCGCATGATCTGGCCGTGCGCGGCCGCACCCGCACCATGCAACAACGGGATCAGCATCAGGACGCCGACATGCTTCAATCCCTTCAGGTGCAAAGGCGTCAAATCTTGGGTCGAATTGGTCTGGCAGCTGATGACAGTTCCCTTCAGTTTGGCGGCGGCCCAGGACTTTGGGATGTTTTCACCTCCAACCGTATCATAGACGATATCGAAGCCGGCCCCACCCGTATGGGCGACGACATAATCCTCAACGCTGTGTTCCAGATAGTTGATGGGAATCGCGCCAAACTCGCTGACAACGGCGGCCTTTTCCGGGCCGGATACGGTGGCGTAGACCTTGGCCCCCCGGGCGATCGCAATCTGGGTGGCGACATGGCCCACACCGCCCGCGCCCGCGTGCACCAAGACAGTCTGGCCCCGGCCAACATTGGCGCCATCGACCAAGCCTTCCCAAGCGGTCAAACAAACCAGGGGTAGTGCCGCGGCTTCCACCATGGACAGATTGGTTGGTTTTGGCGCCAGAAAGCCAGCATCACAGGCCATGAATTCGGCCAAGGCCCCGCCCGTACCCTTGACCCCGCCGGCACAGCCGTAGACCTCTTCGCCCACCTCGAAACCGCTGACATCGGCGCCAACCGCCTCCACCACGCCGGCCACATCGCCGTGTAGCACGGCGGGCATATCGGGGCCCAAAGGCGGACCAAGCTTGCGGATCTTCCAATCCACCGGATTGACCGAAGTCGCCGCGACCCGCACCAGAACCTGGCCGGGGCCGATCCGTGGCACCGGGATATCCGCTGCTTCGAAGACCGATGGTTCGCCGCTTTCGCGGATGATCATTGCTTTCATAATTGTACTCCGCGATCCGTTGTGAACTGGAAAACCAACCTGCTCCTCGTTGAGCCGTCTAACGTCTCGCGATTCTGCTGCGCGGGCGACCTACTAACAAGGGGCGCGAGCTGAAGGCGAGTGGCCCGCCCACCTTGCGGGTAACCCGCGTCAGTAGCAATCGCTTGTTAGGAAGCCACCGGTGTTCGCGTGGCGTCCGGCTCTTTCTGCCTACGCGATCCTCCGATAGGCATCGGTGACCAAGACGACCTTTCCAGCGTGACCACCCCGTTCGAGTCGCTCGTGTGCTCGCGGCGCATCGGTCAACGGGAAGCGTTCGCACACGAGAGGTTGGATCAACCCCGAGGCAGTCAGGTCCATCAGTTCAGTGAGCGTCGAGCGGTACCAATCTGGATTCGCCAGCGCGTGAGTGCCGACCTCCGGCGTCGCCGGTACCGAACGTCTACCAGGAAGGTGCCGCAACACGGAGGTGATCGCGAGACTGGTGAGGCCGATAGCCAAGCCCTTGTCTCTCGTCGCGGCCGACCCCAGCCAAACGAGCCTCCCGCCGCGTCGGAGCGTGCGGTAGGAGCGCATGAGCTGTCTGGCGCCCCCCACCGTGTCGATCACGACATCGACCCCGTCACCAGTCAGCTCGGAGATTCGCGTGACGAAGTCTTCCGATCGATAGTCGATCGGCTCCGCGCCGAGTTCGGATACGACCGCCTGGTTGTGCTGAGATGCTGTCCCGTACATCTCGAGCTTGGCAACTCGCCCGAGTTCCAGAACCGCTGAACCCACCCCCCCAGCCGCCCCGTGCACGAGGAGCCGCTCACCTGGCCGCACGCGTCCGTATTGATGTAGATGGAGATGCGCCGTTAGGTAGTTCGCCACCAGGCAGACCGCTGAGGCGGCATCGACATCTTCGGGTACTGGTACGAGTTGGCCCGCCGGTAGGCAGATCGACTCCGCATAGCCGCCGCCAACCCCCAGAGCCCACGTGGCCGCCGCCACTCTTTGCCCGACTCCGAGTGTCGACACATCAGGGCCGAGCTTGTCGACCCTGCCGACCACGTCTTCGCCCAGCGCGAAGGGTACCGGCGGGCAACCCGGCAGTCGACGCCAACGCCGGTAGATGAGATCGAACCCTGAGACGCCGGCAGCCTCTACGGCCACCCGGGCTTCACCGGGACCGGGCTCAGGAAGCTCTTCGGTGATCGGTACGAGAACCTCGGGACCACCGTGTTCCGACACGACGATGCGGCTTACCATCGCTCAAGCCCTTTCCTCTGCGGCGATCGCAGCGCACCGCATTCCGGCCTGCGCGCCCCCGCGACGATCTCCTGTAGGATGTTCTAACCGCTCGGCGAGCGCTGTCGGGATTTCGCACGTACCGGTCGTCGGAGAACTGCCGCCGACCGGAGGGCCTCAGAAGCAGGTCAGACGGTTCCTGCCTCGACACCGTCGCGATGGGCGACGGGAAGCGTGTTCGTCCGGCGGTATTCGTCCACCCACCAGCTATCCTAGACGTGGCTTCCTAACTAGTATTGGACCTGCGGCGTTCTTCCACCTTCCGCAGCCCATTCCGCCTCCACGGTGCAGCCCGCAGCCTAATCCGGCAAGACTGCACAGTGCTCACCCAGGAGCTCGGCCGGGCTCTTCAGACCTGCGGCGCCACGGCTGAACATAGGTGTGGACCATGCTCGTGGTAATGGCCCCGAGACAGGGAAATGCGGCAAAATGTCGGCATGGTGTCGATAAATGACGGCAAAGTACGGCATGATTGGACCCAAATGTCGGCAGATCACGTGGTCCATCGTGAAAATGACGGCAAAATGTCGTGATTTGGGCCTAAACTCAAACGCCTGACCGCGTCCCCGAGCTTTGCGAGGGGCGCGACTCAGCACAGCGCGAATGAAATGAGCGGTGTGCTGGCAGTTCAAATCTTCCCAGGCCCACTGAAGTGATATGGTGATCCCGCTTCGCGTTACGACGCTAGGCGGGATTTGTTTTGTGGTGTGGTTTGCTCGATGGTGTCGGTTCGTGGTGTCGGCCTAACGTCCTGGCGTTGAGCCGCGGCCCCTGGCCGTGGCATGTCGAAATCAATGTACAGGGCCTACCTTAACTGACGGGTTTGTACCATTTCTGCCCCCAAAGGCCGCGACTCCGATGCCCTGTTAGACAGCACCACGCCCGCGGGTCGGTTGCACCAAAGTCGCGGGATCAATTTTGTAGAAGTCCAAGAGCAATGCATAAAGGTCTGGTTGGTCCTTACGTAGTGCGACGGGCTTTTCGAAATATGCTTCCGTCGCAACAGCAAAGAACTCCGCACGATCCTCGGCCCCATACGGATCCAGAATTGTTACTTCACCTTTATCGACGCGAGCCGTGTGCTCGGCAAACTTGAGCGACAACAACGCTCCCCATGCCCGGTAGGCCGAACCTGAGTCGAGAACGGGGATACCATCGAGACTGCCGTCCTCAGCATCAAGCATATGCGCAAACTCGTGCAGCACGACGTTTTCGCCATCAGTGGCCACGCGGGTCGCTCGTTTCACGGCGTCCCAGCCGAGAACCACAGTGCCTGATTGCCAGGCCTGACCTTCAAGAGGCTCATCGGGAGTAACGATTTCACCTGACGCGTGCAGCACCTGCGGCTTGGGGATAAAACTTGATGGGTACACCAAAACACGGCGGACACGAGTGTACCTCGGATATGGCATGCGCAGTAGCAAGAGGCAAGCTTGGGCCCCAATCGTTAGCCGAATCTCCTCCGTGAGTTGTAATCCCCCACATCCCTCGATCGGAACTTCCCGAAAGAACAGCTGCATGCGGTGATAGAGTCGATCCTGGTCCTGTGTCGAGAGGCGGGCTACTAAGGGCAGTTGTCTGCGGATGAGTGTCCGCCACGCCGGCGGAATGGGATCCGTGGGGAGGCTCACCCGACCTGCTATGGGAAGCCATGAAAGGAATTTCCCGAAATTGTGGATCAAACGATTCATTAAGGCTGACCGCTGGTGGCGCTGTCTAACGTCTTGCCGTTGAACTGCGGGCCAATCTCCAAGCATGCCGAACTGAACGGCCAGGCCTACCAATCCTGACGACTTCCAAGATCCTTGGCCCCCTGGGCCCGCTGTTCCAATGGCTGGTTAGACCGCCACCCAATCATGGAACGGCCAGGGTCGTGTCTTCCACGAAGAAGAATGGCATCGGGTCCGGTACACACCCCTGCTGAGCAATGATTCGCATTGGGTCCCACGTTCCGTTGCTGTCGATGTCGGCGTAGAGACGCATACTGGTGCACGCAGGCGACGGGTTGTCTTGAGTCAGGTCCAGCTGTACGAAGTCACTGGTTTGTGCCCCAACAAAAGAGCCCTCGTCGTCAGCGGAACTGAACTGGTAGTTGATACGCCACCGTCCCTGGAGGATTGGACCGCCTGGTACATCGAACCGAAGGGCAAAGAGATAGGCCAACGGGCCCCAGAACGGGTGGATACCGTAGGCACAAACCAAGTCAGATTGTGAGGAAGCGCCTGGAGCGATGCCTGGTTGTGTAATGTCGACATTCTGAATGCCGCTCTCATTGAGCGCACTGCCAGGGAGCACCGTATTGACCCGTCGCCGCTCGCAGCCGGGTGGTACCGTTTGGAACAGCACGCTGTCGACCAACCCTCGGTCGACAGAGTCACTTTGAAGCAAAAACGCCCCGCTAGCATCGGTAACCCCCCAGGGGACGCTGCCGCTTGCCGAGGTTGCTGAATCCTCTGACCAAAGGAGGGAGGCGACCAATACACCCTCGACGGGATTGCCCGTGGAGTCCGAAACCACACCACTCAGGATCAGAGTTTGAGGCCCGGAGGGCGGGGCCGTTCCCTCCGAACAAGCACCAAACACCCAGCAGAGGCCGGCGAGCCAACAAGTGCGTGCCTTCATAGATGTGAGATTGGCGAGAGGTTCATTCCTTGCCCTGCCCGAATGACGAAACGCGCCCGCATGACTTGCACACTGTGGCGGTCTAACGTCTTGCCGTTGAACTGCGGGCCCTGCTTCGGGCATGCCGAAATGAACGGCTAGGCCTACCGATATTGGTGCTTTCCATCAACTTAGGCCCATCGGGCCCGCAGTTCCAATGGCTGGTTAGGTGCCTGTCGCTCTAGCCTCTCAGTCATCTGTCTGAGGGAAAGGCCACCAGCACAGGTGCGAAACTATTGCTCGTCGTCCCGTCACCGAGCTGGCCACGCTCGTTGTTTCCCCAGCAGTACACATGGCCCTCAACACTAACGGCACAGGTGTGGGAGTGCCCGGCTGCAATGGTTCGAAACCGTATTTGAGTATTCACGGCACGGGGCGCGCTACCAACGCCTTCATATCCCAACCATGGGCCCTCCCAGCCCCAACAGTAAGCCGCGCCACTGGCGCCTACTGTGCAGGTGTGGAAATCACCGACCGAGACCGACACGACAGTTTCAGGTATGGTGACAGGGGTGGGCACGGTTTCAGGTATGGGGACAGTGGTGGGCGCGGCTGCAGGAAACCCCCAACAGAAAAGCCCGGATGCTCCCAAGGCGCAGGTTGACGTGCTCCCAACGGATAGGGAATTCACGTTGCCCAGGCGACTCACAAAGATCGGTGACCACGAGCAGGGAGTGGACGGAAAGATGCAGGCGTCAGGATCAGTCTCGAGAGTGGCATTGGGCTCACCGAGTAGTTCACCCAGACCCCAACACAGTACGAGCCGTCCGGATGTCAGGCCACAGGTGTGGTACTCACCGGTTCCTAGCGCAACAAATCGGTGGCTACCGACAACACTGTTGAGTATCGTGTCTCCGATAGAATCCGGGAGGGCTATTCCCTGGCCTCGCTTACCGGAGATGTTGCTACCCCAGCAATAGGCCATACCGGCACTGTCCAGTCCACAAGAATGCCCTGCGCCAGTCCGAATGCCTTCGAGAGGGAGAGTGTCCTGCAGGAGGGTTGGTGCGGCACCATAAAACCTGCCGGCGTCAATGCCAAACCAGAATCCCCAGCAATGCACTCCAATGCCACTGGCCATTGCGCATATGGCCCGCCCGACACCGCTATTGAGCCCGAAAGAAGAAATGTCGAGATCGGGGGCTACTGGAAGGGGGGTATGGTCGTCTGCTCCGCTAAACCCGGTTCCAATGCGGCCGCCCCAGCACCACAACTCGCCGGATTGAAGGAGTGCACAGCTAGTCTGATAGCCCACTTGCAAGTCCTGGACTGGTGAGGGAGGCCCGGCATCCTTCGACGGGGATAGGCTATCGCTCCCGCAGCCAGTTAGGGCAACCAGGTACGTAAGGACGAAGACGTAGGATCGTGTCGAGACGTGCATGAACCAATGTAGGGGGACGACGAGCTTACTCAGTACGATTGCTTAGGAGACGTCTACCGAGTGGGTGATGCCACAGGCACCTAACGTCTTGCCATTGAACTGCGGGCCCAGCTTGAGGCGTGCTAAAATAAACGGCCGGGCCTACGGATACTGACGATTCCAGAAAGATAGGGCCCACGAGGCCCGCTGTTCCAATGGCCTGTTAGGAAGCGCGCCACCTAAGAAGCCCGCGGCCCGTTCCAGGCGACAAAGAGAGCGAGTAGCCCGGTGGTAAGATTGGCGATGGTCCAGACCGTCCTGAGTGGGTTCTTGGTTGTTCCGAGTTCGACGCCAGCACGTCGGGCGTTGCCTGTCCAGACCCAGAAACTCGCCGCGTGGTAGACGAGGATCGAGCCCGGAATCCAGGCGAGTTTGTAGCCCCACGTCGTTCCCAAGATCAGGCCAACCCCGGCAATACCGTAGATCCATCCTATCGCGGAGTCAGCGACGGCAATGGCATGCTCGTACACCTTGTACTCGGAGGGCATCCCCTTTTCCTGTAGCCCGAGGCGCGTGGCGAGTTCCCAGTTGATGACTGAGAGGCCTTGCCCAAGCCAATGCAGCAGGAAGCCAACGAGGAGAATCAGGAGTCCGGCAATGATGTTGTCGTAAGGGAAGCTGCTGGGCATCGCTCCGATCCTCAGAGTTGCGTGGTAGCCGGCGGATTTGCCGGCGCTTCCTAACTAGTATTGGACCTGCGGCGTTCCTTCACCTTCCGCTGTCCATTCCGCCTCCACGGTACAGGCTGCAGCCTAATTCGGCAAGACTGCGCCGCGCTCACCCAGGAGGTCGGCCTGGCTCTTCACGTCCGGGTCGCCTTAGGTGGGCACGAGCGCGCAGATCATCATCGTGGTGACGTCCCCGTAAGAGGGAAATCCGGCACAATGTCGGCATGGTGTCGATAGATGACGGCAAAGTACGGCATGATTGGACCAAAATGTCGGCAGATCACGTGGTCCATCGTGGAAATGACGGCAAAATGTCGTGATTTGGGCCTAAACCGCAATGCCTGATAAGCGTGAGGTCGGAAGTTCAAATCTTCCCAGGCCCACTGA
>JBDHMR010000172.1:0-5777 GCA_039656035.1 Gemmatimonadota bacterium | reverse complement strand
ACCTCGGCAGTACGCAGCAATTCCACCATACGGTGCATGTAAGTATGCCCGGCCAGGGCCACTGTCCTGGCTCGGTGCCCCATCGCCTCGGCGGCCGGCGGGTCGTACAGCACCTCTCGAACGCGTTCCTTGAGCGTGCCGGCGTCCTCGAACTCCACAAGATCCTTGCCCCCAACGAAATGCAGTCCGGTGTCCTGCCGGCGGTCCACCACCTGCGCGGCACCCATGGCTGCGAGTTCGAAGACGCGCTGGTTGCACCCAGCGTTCCACGAAGACTGGTCCGCTTCCCGATGGATGTTGAGTGCCACGGTCGCACCGGCATAGGCCCGTACGTAATCGCTATCGCTGAGCCGCTCGCCTCGGCAGTAGGGCTGCAGTGAAGTCCCTCGCCATCCCCTGCCCCAAACCGCCAAGCCGAACTCAACGACTTCGGTGAGTAGTGCCTCCCTTCGCGGACTGGCGCTGCCGGCGAACACCACGTTGGCCCGGAATTGGTCTCGCGAGCGCAGCGGACGATGGAACGAGGGATCGCCGGCCGGTGGGAGGTAGTGCACGGGTTGGCCGGAGCGCTCGCTGAGTGCCGCCGCGACATCCGTCCCTCCGACGAACACGTGGTCGTAGGCCCGAACCGTGTCGTCGATGGATTGGCCGGCGGGCGGCCCGTCCGGGCTCCACCACAACCAGCGGCACTCACCCCGCTGCCGGAGCCGGTGGATATCGTCGGCTCCGAACGCCCTGGCACCGATGACCAGGACGACGTCGAACGGCTCTTTGGAGAGGATGCGTTCCACCCGGGCCGACCGGTCGCGGCCCCGAAGCCGACGGAGCCATCCGTTGCCGCCCAACAGGTTAAACGGTTCCACCGAACAACCGAGCCGCTCAAGCGCCCTCTGGCGAAGCGACGAATGCGCGTTCAACACGTGATCGAACGGTGCCAACAACAGAACCCGCGCGGAACACGAACCTTCGGCGCCCGTCATGCTCGAGTCTAGTCCTCGCCTTCGGAGGCCATCGACGGTTCGACTGTAACAGTCTCGGGCGGCATGGTAGATCTCGCTGTCCCGGGAGCTCGGAATTGGAGATCGTACAGCTTGCGGTACACCCCCTGCTGAGCGTACAGCGATTCATGGGTACCATGTTCGACCAGCCGGCCGTCATCGATCACCAGGATGTCGTCGGCGTTGCGTACCCCTGGTGCTCCGACTCCGTGTCCAGGGCACTGGTGGCTTCATCGAGGATGAGAATGGGTGGATCCCTGAGGAGTGCACGCGCAATGGCGATCCGCTGGCGTTGCCCGCCGGACAGTCGGGTACCTCGTTCTCCCAGCGGCGTGTCATATCCATCAGGCAGGGTGACGATGAAATCGTGGGCATTGGCGGCTCGGGCAGCGGCCTCGACCTCGCTCCGCGTGGCATCCTGCCGTCCAATGAGGATGTTGGCGAACACGGTGTCGTTCAGCAGCACCGTTTCCTGGCTAACTACGCCCAACAACTTGCGAACGGAGGACCGGGTGAGATCGGTCAGGGGCTCGTCGTCAAATAACACTGCGCCCGATTGTGGTTCCTGAAATCGCGGGATGAGATCCACCAAGGTGGTTTTACCGGCGCCAGACGGGCCGACGATGGCAGTGACAAAACCTCGGGGAACGGTGAAGCAGACATCCTTGAGTACCGGCGTAACGCCATCGTAGGCGAAAGTTACGTGGTCGTAGCGAATCTCTCTTGCGAAAGTCGCGGGGCGCTCTCCCGGCCGGTCGACATCGGTCTGGGGCCGGTCGAGCAGCTCGAAGACCCGGTCGGCGCTGGCAACCGCAATGCTCATCTCGGCCGGATACTGCGCGATGGACTTGATAGGCGACATCATCCGGAGCGCGGCGATGAGGAACACTACGATCACCTCCGGACTGAGGGAAATGCCGATGAATTCTGGTCGCGTAGCCGCCAGAATGAGGAGGACAAGGATAAGAACACCGAACAGCTCACTTACTGGACTCATTGCCAGGAGAAATCGCTGGGTTCGGATGACCAGCTTGCGATACCGCTGCGATTGTTCGAGGAACTGTCCGGCCTCGCGGTCTTCCTCTCCGTAGGCTCGGATAAGCTTGATGGCTCCTATTCGTTCGGCGATCGTCGCCGTTACCTCACCTCGCTCGTCCGCGCGGCCGCGCGCGTGGTATCGCAGACGCCTGAGGAGTAGGCCGATTCCAACAATGAGCAACGGCGCCATGGCCAAGATCAGAAGCGTGAGCCGTACGGAAATCTGAGTGAGTGCGATCAGGCTCACGAGTATCATGAACGAGTTCTGAATCAACCGAGCCATGGTGGCCGACACGATGATTTTCGTTTCCTCGACGTCGCTCAAAACAGATGAGATCACCTGTCCTTGCCTGGTCGATTGGAAATAGCTCAGGTCCAAATGCAGGATGTGGTCGAATAGCCGGACGCGAAGATCGCGAACCATGCCCTCCTCGGTGAGGACTCTGGTGTAGGCGGCCACATAGGACATGACGTTCTTGAGCACGACTGCCAGGAAGAACAGAACCAGGATGCGGACCGCGGCTACCGTGGGGGTCACCCCACTGAGTAGCGGCGCGGACACCCAGTCGATGAAAGTCTCCAACCGGGTCGGGGTGGCTGTCGCCAGAGCCCCCGCCGTTCCGAACAGGGTTCGCAGCAAGGGGATGAGGAGTATGAGGGTGAAACCGTCGAGCATCGAGGCCATGAGACTGGCCAGGAGGCTCAGCCCCATCAGGGGACGAAACGGTTTCAACAGGCCATAGAGCCTGCCAGTGGATCCCACAATCAGCCCCGCCGAGGCGTCAACAATGCGATCGGCAGGATCACTTCCTCCGGTGCGACCCCACCGTGAAGGAAGGCCCCTCGATACCGGGCTTGATACTCGCGCAGCTTGGTCGGGTAGACGAAGAACCGGTCGCCGGTGGCGAGGAGGAGCTGCGTATTGGGCGTAGCCGCGGGCAGCCCGTAATCGGCGGGCCGTTCCACCAGAATGGCCGCGGAGGGATCTTCCGCACGGATGTCTTCGGCGAACTTGTACCGGAGGTGCGGCGTAGCATCGCGTCTGGCGTACACGGTGGCCGGCGTGTGGCAGTGGATCGAGCCATGGTCGGTGGTGAGCAACACGGGGACGTTGCGACGCTCGGCCTCCTGGAGTGCGGCCAGGAGCGCGGAGCGTTCGAACCAGGTGCGGGTAAGACTGCGGAGCGCGGCGGTGTCGCGTGCTACTTCATAAAGCGTGGCGTTCTCTGTCCGGCCGTGCGTCAGCTGATCGATGAAATTGAAAACCAGCGCCGTGACGCCCTCCTGAGCGAGGTGGGCAGGCAAGCGCCGGAGCATCGCCTCTCCATCGGACGCCGTGAACACCTTTTCGTAGCGGACCGGCACCGCTTCTCCCGTCAAATCCTTCAATTGCTCGGTCAGCAGTTCCGCCTCATGGGCGTTCAGGCCGCCGCCCTCCCTCGGCCGCCACCACCCAGGATGACGGGCCACGAGTTCCGCGGGGAACAGGCCGCTGAAAATGGCGTTGCGAGCGTAGGGCGTGGCCGTAGGCAAGATGGAGAAATAGTGCGCCGTCTCGATTTCGAACAGAGAGCCAATCAGTGGCCGAAGCACGGCCCACTGATCGAGACGCAGGCAGTCGACCACCACCAGTAGCGCCTTGCCGTCCGCCTCGAGTACCGGGCGCAGGAATTCGGCGCCGATATCCACCGACAACGGTGGACTGTCCGACTCGGAATCATGGAGCCAACCGGGGTAGTTGCCTTCGATGAATCGGGCAAAGTCGCCGCGCACACCCGATTGCAGAGTCACCAGCGCTTCCTGCAGTCCCGGCTCATCCGCTTCGGAAAGTTTGACTTCCCATTCGGCCAGTTCGGTGACCAATTCGATCCATTCGCGCCAAGCCATGTCCCTGCTGTGACCGGCATCCAGCTCGCGGTACCTGGTAGTAAAATCGCGTGACAGACGCTGTTGCCGGATACGATCACCTTCTACCAACCGCGTGACGACCGTGAGGATCTGCCGTGGATTCACCGGCTTGACCAGGTAGTCGGAGATCTCCACCCCGATTGCTTCCTTGAGCGTTTCCTGCTCTTCGCTCTTGGTGACCATCACCACGGGCGTGGTCTGGTCTACATCCCGTATTGCCCGAAAGAGTTCCAGGCCTCGACGGCCGGGCATCTGCTCGTCCAGAAGCACCACACCGTAGGTTTTGCGCTGGAGCAACACGAGAGCATCGTCACCGTGGGCCGTCGGGTCCACGGTGAATCCATGCTCCTCGAGAAACATGATGTGGGAAGTGAGGCTCTCGACCTCGTCATCAACCCAGAGAATGCTCTTGGGACGCGTCATGACCGAAAGCTAACCACCGTTCGGCCGGCGGAGGAGGGCGGAGGGTGGCCCGGTACGCATCCCGGGGCCTAGATTCCCCCCGTGACCTCTCCAGCGCCTGAGCCACGGATCCTCGCCGTTCGCTTCAGTTCCATCGGGGACATCGTCCTCATTACTCCCCTGTTGCGGGCGCTCAAGACCCGGCATCCGGATTGCTACCTCGCCGTGGCCACCAAGGAGGAGTTCGCGCCGCTGCTGCGCCATAATCCCCACATCGATCGGATAATCGAGTTCTCCGCCGGAAACCGGCTCAGTCAGCTCGCTCGCGACTTGCGAGCCGAACGATTCACCCACCACCTCGATCTCCACGGCAGCATGCGGAGCCGAGCCCTGCGCTGGTTGGTCCGCGGCAGGTGGCACGGGTACCCGAAGCATCGCCTGGCCAGGACCGCCCTCATTCGAACCAAACGGAACGTCTACCCTCTGGGCACCCCTCCGGTGGTGGAACGATTCTTCGCCGCCGCCAGGGACCTGGGAGTCGCGCCCGATGGTGGGCCGCCCGACTTGTACCTCGATCAGCTGGAAAGGCAGCAGGCAAAGGACTGGCTGAGTAATAGGGGCCTCGGCAAAGACCAACGGGTCGTGGTAGTCGCGCCGATGGCAGCGCATTTCACCAAGCGCTGGCCGGTGGAGCATTGGCAGGCACTGGTCTCGAACCTGACGGCCGGAGGGGTCGATGTGGCCGTAGTAGGTGGCTCCAGCGATGTGGCAACTTGTGAGTCGGTGGCCGACGCCGGCGGAACCCACGCCGCCAGCGCAGCCGGCACGACTGGCCTACTAGGCACCGCCAGCCTGATCGAACGCGCCAAGGTGGTGGTGGCTGGAGATACCGGCGTGATGCACATGAGCACCGCCCTCGACACTCCCGTAGTGGCCCTCTTCGGGCCCACGGTAAAGGCCTTTGGGTTCTTCCCCTACCAGGCAAGGGCCACTGTACTGGAGCTGGACCTGGCCTGTCGTCCGTGCTCAAAGATGGGTGGGCCGGTTTGCCCACTGGGACATCACCGATGTCTAGTTGACATTAGCCCCGGCGAGGCCGTTGCGGCGGTGGAGGAATGGCTTGGCCAAGGGGACTAGGGGTGCCGTCTGGGTGCCGGGCGAGATCGTGCTGCTCGGCTTGCTTCAAAATACTGCGCGAGGCCCCAGGCGCGGCGGGCTCTTTGCCCTGTGGCTGGTCCTACGAGTGGCCATGACGCTGTGCGGGCCATCGGTGCCTAGCGAGCGCTCTCGCAGGCGCCACCTGACCGCCCTGGAGCATCGCCTCTCCAGCCTGCCAATGTCCCAGGGCGCCCGCCGGGCACTACAGGCTGCGCTCGTGGAACTGCGGGATGGAACGCCTGAGGCGGCGGCGACAGCTTTGCGCCAACTGGT
>JBDHMR010000171.1:0-4617 GCA_039656035.1 Gemmatimonadota bacterium | reverse complement strand
TGGAGCGGCGCTCGGCACTGGGAGAGATGTCCGTTACGCTGCGGCACGAGATCAACAACCCCCTG
Source organism: Gemmatimonadota bacterium (assembly GCA_039656035.1). Taxonomy (GTDB): domain Bacteria; phylum Gemmatimonadota; class Gemmatimonadetes; order Gemmatimonadales; family GWC2-71-9; genus N074bin45. The sequence continues at coordinate 4,552 of JBDHMR010000171.1, read as the reverse complement.
ATGTCGTCGATGGCCGAAGTGGAATTGCTGCTCGACGACACTGACGACGCCGAGCAGCGGGAAGCGTTGCTGAACGTTCAGCGGTCACTGGAGCGAATCCGGAACATCGTCAACCGGACCCACGATCTCGAAACAGCCGAGACCAAGGAGTACCTCGAAGGACTTAGCATGGTAGACCTCAACGCCGCGCCCGATGCCAAGCCGCATCTCGGGCCGGCGCTGGTATGCGTTGCCGATGAGTCCCTTTACCGGGTCGTTAGCCTGTTGCTCGACCGATCGGGCTACACCATCACCAGGTGTGAGGCGGTGGACGACCTGGAAAAACAGGCTCGCTCCCTCGGTATCGAGTTGGTAGTGGTCAGTTCGGGTGCCCCGGGCGCCGACCCGCTTGGCAGTCTCGAATCGAAGGGACAGCGTTACTACACGCTGGTTGCACTGGTTGCTGACGACGGCGCATCGGCCATCGCTTCCGGTGCGGACCACGTGATTCACCTGCCGTTCGACCCGGCGACGTTCGAGGAGGAAATCGCCGCCGTTAGGCGGCGCTAGCTTTTCTCCGGCCGGTCACAATCGACCGGCGCACCCTCAGGCGCGTCCCCAACCGAATACGATCCCGTCTTGACCGATATCTCGTCCCGCCGAGCCAGTCGCGGGAGCGTTGCGTCGGACTCGGCGGCCGGCGTCATGGTGATCCGCTGGGCTTCGGGCAGGAGGTGGCCGATCGAATTGGCGTAGTACTCGAGGAGTGGTCGTTGGCGCGGGAGGATTACCAGCGTGCCGCCTTCCCGAATGACCAGGCGGCGCATCTCGAGAATGCGCCAGGCACGCTCCCACAGTTGAGCGGTGGTCGCTTCGGCATCACCGAATACCGCGTTGGCCCGCAGGAGCATGCCTCGAAGTTCATCCATCCGGGCAAGGATCTTCTCTTCGGTCGTGGCAGAAGTGCCCGTGTGGAGCAAGGCGACGGCGGCGAGCGACACCGGGGTGACGGGAACGACCGCACCGATGGCGTCAAGGGCGTCCTGAGCCAATTGCTCCATCCTTGGCAGCCGTTGCTCTTTGGGAAGCGACAGAATCTCGGGACCGTGCTCATCGAACCACCGGCCCACCGACATCGGCGACCCGAACGCCACCGCCACCTCGCCATACTGTTGGAAACGCCCCAGCGCCAACCGCAGCACGTTGCGGGTCAGGTAGTGAACCACCGATCCCAGCTGCCGCAACTTGCCCCGCGGGCGCGACCCGATGATGCGCTCCTGAATCAGAGTCCGGTCCTCCAGGACTCGGTCGTAATTGATCCCGACAGGCACCAACCAGATGTCGCCCGTGAAGCGCGGGTCGGTCTTGGTGCGTACCAGGTAGTCGAGCAACCCCAGCTTGGGTGGTCGCAAACTACCATCGCGCGTGAGGCCACCTTCCGGAAAGATTCCCTGGGTCACGCCGTTCCGGGTGATCAACTGGATGTACCGTTCGAGCACGGTGTGATAGAGGGGGACTCGGTAGCGGCGCCGAATGAAGTAGCTGCCGAAACTCTTGAACACGAATTCCAACGGCCAGGTCCGAGCCCATTCACCCACAGCGTAGCTGATGCTCACGGTACCGGACAGGACGAAGGTGATCACCACGTAGTCGGCGTTGCTGCGATGGTTCATCAGGTAGACGACAACGTCGCCGCTGGGGATCTGCTGGGCCGCTTTTGAGTCGCGGGTGGTGATGCGCACGCGGTACAGCATGCTGATCAGGAACCGGGAGATCGAAATCCCCAACTGGTAGTAGCTCAGCACGTTGAAAAACGGGACGATCTCCCTGATGTACCGTTCGACTTCACGGGTGGTGGCGCCGGCCGACATGTCGTGCTCGGCGGCGTGGGCGCGGATGGCCTCCTGGATGACCGGATCGGTCATGAGTTGCTCGTGAACCTCTGTCCTGCGCGCCAGCTTGAACGGTTCGATGTGCTCCTTGAACCGATCCAGCGTCCGCTCGGACGCGTGTCCGTACCAGGAAAGAATTGCGCGGCGTGACTGACGCATGAGCCACCAGGCTGACAGGATCACGCCGGCGATGATGGCGGCGGCGACGCCGAACCAGGCCAAGCCGCTCACGCCGGTGACGAGTCCGGCACGGCCACCGCTGCATCCTGCTTCGCCTGCTGGAAAGCCATACCGCGAAGGCGGCCGACGCGATGTCGGATCGGTGGGTGGGAAGCGAACAGGTCGGCGACCGCACCGTCGCGGGCCGCCAGGCGCCGTTCGCTGGGATCAACGATGCACAGATGGGCCGCGCCGCGGGTGATGCTTCGGGTTGCGCCGGCCGCGCCGTCGAGCTGCTCGAGAGCTGAGGCCAGCGCAGCGGGGTTGCGAGTGAACTGGGCCGAGGTGGCGTCAGCCAGGTACTCACGATTGCGGGACACAGCCATGGCCATTATGCGCGAAAGCAGCGGCGCCAGCAACAATGTCACCAGCCACACGATCAACAAGATGAAGCCCGCCGGACCGCTTCCACCCTTGCGACTGCCGCCGCCACGCCGACCACCGACGCCCCCGAACCGCATGAAGTTCCGCAAGCCGTCGGACAGCAGCGCTATGGCACCGACCATGGCCGCCAGCAGGGTCATCAATCTGATATCGAGATTCTGGATATGGGCCATCTCATGGGCAACGACCCCTTGGAGTTGATCCCGGTTCAGCGTGGCCAGCATGCCTTCGGTCACGGCGATGTGCGCTTCCCGCGGATCGACTCCGGTGGCGAAGGCGTTGGGGTCGGAATCGGGGATGATCCACACGGTGGGCTTGGGAACGCCCGCAGCAATGCTCATCTCCTCGACCACGTTGACCAGGCGGCGCTGTTCCGGCGTGGCGGCCTCCACCAGCTTCCAGGCTCCCGCGGCCCAAAGTACGCGGCGCGCACCCCGCTTCCACGACGACCAGGCTATCACCACCGCGAAGGCCACGGTGGCGATCCCCATGAACGGGATGGTGTGATGGTAGGTGCCCGGTGGCGCGTCCCGGCTGAGCAAGTAATAGGACAGATCGCCGCCGAAGCCGATCCAGGCGAAGAACAGGAGAAAACCGGCGACGAGAAAAGCGGACCGCCGCCGGTTGGCTTTTTGTTGGGCAAAGAGGTTTTGGCTACTCACGCCTCGGGCTACTTGCTCGACAGATCCACTGTGGGCACGGCGCGTTCGGAATCATCCTCGATCTCCCACAACTCGGCGGGCGACGCCTTGGCGATGCCGGCGATCATGTTGGTGGGGAACATGGCTTGTTTGGTGTTGTAGTGAGTTGCCACGTCGTTGTAGTGCTGCCGTGAGAAGCCGATCTTGTTTTCGGTGCTGGTAAGCTCTTCCTGAAGCTGAGCGACGTTACCGGTTGCCTTGAGGTCGGGATACGCCTCCACCAAAGCGAACAGCTTGCCAAGCGCTTGCGTCAACATCCCTTCGGCCATGCCCTGTTGTTTCACGCCGCTGGCGTTGACCGCTGAATTGCGGGCTGCGATGACGGCCTCCAGGGTTTCACGTTCGAAATCCATGGCGCCTTTCACCGTGTTCACCAGGTTGGGCACCAGATCGTGCCGGCGTTTGAGTTGCACGTCGATCTGTTTCCACCCGTTGATCACCTGATTCTTGAGATGAATAAGCGTGTTGTAGGTCGCGATAAGCCACACCACGCCTACGATGACCAACCCAAGCAGGATGTATCCGAACATGCTGGCTCCTCTGAAAACGAATGTGGAACCCGCGGCCGAAAGCGGCGGGTTCAGTTCTGGGGATCGGAGTGGCGCAGTGACGCCAGCGTCTCTACTACACGGGCCGAGAGGGTGGAAAATTCAACGCCATCGTGCCACGCCGGATGAGACTCGTCGATCAGAAGATCCACTCCAGGACCCAACGCTATTAGCCTGACGGCCCTGCCCGGACGGACATCCAGGTCCGATCTCGACACTACTGGTCTGGTCCCGGGCCTCAGCCGCTGCAAAGCATCCGGTAACTGAGGGAGTGTACCCAGCGAAGTAGCCACCTGGTGTTCCAGCACATCGCCAGGCGTGTCGCGAAATTCCTCCGCCATCCGGTCGAGCGTGGCTCCTTCCATTTGGCGCAATTTGATCGCCAGAACCTGCAACAAGTGACGGTAGGAATAGGTGGCCGCCGTACCCTTCCCTTCCGGTGGGTTTACCAGACCGCGTGCTACGTAGAACCGGATAGTGCGTTCCGTCGGGAGGGCGCTGGCGGCAGAGCTTACCGGAGTGATGTTGGCATGCTCGAGCAACGTGCTGGCCAGCGCGGCCAGATCACGCAAGCGCCAGGGAGCACTGCCGCGGTAGGATCGTAGAATGGTTCGCGGGTCGGACTCGGATGAGCCGGAAAGCCCGGTCGTCATGTCGGCCCGTCGGTGGTTCCGTTCCGCGGGCGGTCCGCGTTCTTGTGTTCGATTGTTTCGATCATACGACAGAGCTGGTCGAACGAGAACGGCTTGGCCAGGAAGGGAAACGGCGCTCCCTTGAGCTTCAGTTGCTCGCCGCGCGTAGGGTCGCCGCTCATGAGGATTATGCGGCC
>JBDHMR010000170.1:0-4619 GCA_039656035.1 Gemmatimonadota bacterium | reverse complement strand
CTCGCCAGAGGCTTCTTGAGCGGTGAGCCGAATCGGTGCCGCGGCCAGGCCCAGAATGACCAGACCAGTACCCAGGGACAACAACCTCATGACGTCGCTCCCCGTTTCTGTGACTTCGCATGGGTTGACGTGTCGACGTACTCCGCCAACGTGACCTCGTTCAACACGTCGTCGAGTTGGGCGTGAAACTGCTCGAGGCGGTAATGCAGCGGACACGGATCGGTCTCGCCGCAGTCGTTGCTCCACAGGAGACACTGCTTCAGCGCCATGGAGCCCTCGGTGGCCTCGACCACCTCCCGGACCCGAATGTCCGCCGGTGAACGCCTCAGCATGTAGCCGCTGCCACGGCCTCGATCTGCTGTGAGCACCCCGTGGCGGGCAAGCTCCTGGAAAATCTTGGCAAGAAAAGTGGCTGGAAGTTTCTGTGCCTCCGCGACCTCGGCCAGCGAGACAGTGGTCCCCCGGTCTTGGGAGACCAAGTACGCCAGGCCCAACAGAGCATATTTGCTCTTCTTGGTGAGGTGCACGCGTTACTCGGACAATTAGGGTCTCCGTTAAATGGGGTGTACGGCGTGAAGGCTCGATGAAGTCCGCGTGAAGATGCCTTGTGATTTTCGGAGAGCGTGTCGTGCCGGTGTGGTCATCTCGGATGCGAGTAATGCCTAGTCAATCGCTCCCAATTCTTGACTCCTCAAACGGGAGTGAACCCGCACTGTTCGACCCAAGCCGTGAGAGCACTCAGCACGCCGGCCGTTTTTTCCGCGTTGCTGGTGAACGCCACCCGGGACAGTTCTAGCTGTACCCACGGCATCTCCTTGCCATGGGTGCGCGCGATGTAGCCCCCGCGGAAGGGATCATTCAGGGTAACCGCCCGCTCCCCGAATGCCTTCCGAAGGCACGCCAGCAATACGTCCCGCCACGCCATGGGGATATTGCCGTGCGCGTCGCCCAAGCAGACGGAAGGACGCTGTTTGCCGGGATCCGGGGCCACCGGAGGACCCTCAGCGGCCATGGTATGACAGTCCACGGCTAGGAGAGCCTCTGATCGTGCCAGTTCGGTCAACCTGGCGTGATACGGTCGGTGGTAGCGAGCCAGCAGGATTTCGATGAGATCTCTCGACGGGAAATCCCGGTATACCGGAACGCCCCAGCAGGTGTGCGTCTTGATGACGCCGTCCGTGCGAAAGTCATCCTGCGCACGATTCACATCCACGATGGCACGCGCGATATCAGTCGTCACGTAAGCCGCCACGTGCTTTCTCAGCGGCGAGTAGATGTCTGCCGACCCTTCGTCTCCATCCTTGATGATGTCTTGTTCGGTGAGAATGCAGGTATCCTGCACTTCGGATGGGACACGCAGGCCACAGTGAGGAACGGATAGGAGCAGCGGTAACTTCACGAGCGTGGACCGGCTGCCGTGCCTAAGCGTCGGGGATCGGCGACACCGATGAACTCGTCGCCCTCACGTAGAACCAGTGCGACGCAGCCCAGGTAGAACGAATACGGGTCCCGAACGTCGACCTGGAGGCCACTCTTCAAGAGGGCAACAGGAATGTCGTCGTGCATCCGCGTTGCCTCCAGAGCGACGACCCCACTAATGGAACAGTGTAGCCGGGGAGCCTCGACTGCCTCGAACGGTGGCTTCTTCTCCAATCGGAGGAGCACCTGTGCGACCGCGGGAGCGATGCGCTCACTGCCGGGAGAGCCGAGCACGGCCCAAGGGGTGCCGTTGCGGAACACGATAGTGGGCGCGACGCTTGCCCACGGTGGAGTGTTGGGTCGTAGGTAGTAGGGGTGGTTCATGTCGCTGTGTTCGTAGGCGCTCATATAGTTGTTGTAGAGGAAGCCCAGTTCGGGGCACGCCGAATAGGAGCCAAAGACGCGCTCGATTGACTGCGTGAGCCCGACGACATTGCCGCGACGATCCATGACCGAAATGTGAGTGGTCTCGCCGTGACCGGACTCGATACTCTCCCGGAACTCCGCGGCTAGCTCTCCTGCATAATCAGGGTTCACCATACGCGCCCCCGAGACCTGCCAATAGAAGTGAGGATCGAACGGCCGATCCTGCCGGTCAAACTGAGCGCGACGTATTGTCTCCGCGAAGAGAACGGCACCGTGTGGCGTGTCCAAATCGCGCTCCTCCGGTGTGAAGAAATCGAGCACGTTGAGGATCTCCACCAGCACCCGACCGGCACCGGGTGGCCCGAACGTGAACACGACTTTGTCGTTGAAACCGGTCTCGAGGGGCTGCCGCTCCAAGGGCCATGGGATCTGTGCCAGGTCGTCCAAGCGGATGAACCCTTCGTGGTGCACCATATCTTCATGGATCTTGTGAGCGATTTCTCCACGATAGAAATCGCCGACGCCCTCATCGGCGAGTTGTTGCAAGGTTTGAGCAAGCTCGGGTTGGCGGAAGCAGGTGCCCACTTGGTGAGGGTGCCTCCCCTCCTTCAGGAAGAGGCGGGAGGCCGTACCGGCCCGCAGATGCTCGAGCTCGCGATGGGCAAGATCATGCAGCAGCGGGCTAACCGGGAACCCTTCCCGCGCCAACGCTATTGCGGGCTCGAGTACGCGCGGTAGAGGTAGCGTCCCGTATCGTTCGAGGGCGTAGGCCAGCACCGCCGGGGTGCTGGGTACGGTCGTGGCTCGGTGGCCGCGGAACAGCTCCTCCTTGGGGACCGCCCCGGGAGGCACACGGTGTGGGGCCCGTGAGGAACCATCGAGGGCGAATGTGCGGCTGGACGCCGCATCGTGTACCAACAGCATGCTTTGCCCGCCGATCCCGGACGCAGCCGGCTCACACACCCCCAGCGCCAGCGCCGCGGCCACCGCAGCATCGATAGCGTTCCCCCCATCCTCCAACATCTCGACGGCCGCGTCCGTCCCCAGGTAATGGGCGGTTGCAACCATGCCGTGTTCGGATACAGCGAGCCGCTGTAGCCGAGGGAGGCCCTGTTCACCCACCTCGTCGGAGTCTCCTTCCGGTGGCTCATGCGGACGCTTGTTCATGCTCGTATCAGGCGTCCTGCTCGTAGCGCTCCACGGCCACCTCCACCAACCGTTTCAGAATGGCCGGCAGATCCTTCATGCCGGCTACCCTGGCAGCGGCAGGTAGGGACGCTATGGTTCCCAGACCGGGCTGGGTGTTTACTTCGAGGACGTATAGTCGACCTTCAGAGTCCTCCCGGAACTCGATGCGCGCCCAATCCCGGCACTGCAGTACCGTGAAAGCCTCGCGGGCCAAGTGCAGCAACCGCTCCGCGAGTGACGCAGACACCGGTGCTGGTACGAGGAGATCGAGCTTGCGTCCCGCGATGCCGTGCTTGTCGTCCGTCGAGTAGATCGGGACCCCCGCATCGCCGAGACGGACTTCGACGGGGGGAAGGGTTTGCGCCTCCCGCCCGTTACCGATGATGCTGACATTGAATTCCCTGCCGCCCACAAAACGCTCCAGCATGATCGGTTGCCGAAACCGCGCCAGGTTCTCCGCGACGGCGTCGCGCATCTGCCCGGGATCGTGAACGAGGTGAACCCCCAAAGAGGATGCCTCGGCCAGTGGTTTGACGACCAGAGGATATTCGAGGCCAGGATCCGGCTCGTCAGCCGAGTAGCAAACGGCAAACTCCGGCGTGGGAAGGCCATGCTGGCTAAGTAGTGCCTTGGTTGCCGCCTTATCCGAAGCAAGGGCGTGACCCCACGGCCCCGAGCCCAAATAGGGGAGGCCCAGCATCTCCATGAGCGCCGGCACCTGACAATAGCGTAACTGTCCCTGCGTACCGAAGGCGATGTTGAAGATCAATCCTGGCCATTCATCTCCCCGCGGGGCGCCAAGAAACTCCTCCAGCCTATCGACCAGGTGCCGGTCAGCCTCCAACTTCGCAGTTTCGTGTCCCAAGCCTCGTAGACCTTCGGCGATACGATCCACATTTCCGGCCGGGCAGACTTCGTGGGCGAAGGGGCCTCGGTGTTGGAAGACATGTCCCGACGGGCTGCTAAACACGACCGCGATTTTCACAAGTCCATCCCAAAGAACTGAAGTGCATGAGGGTCCCTGAGACGCTTCACCTCACTCGGGCTGAGAGGTCTACCGAAGCGCGTCTGGCTCGCGCCCTCCGTCGCCCAACTTGAAACTTCGGGTCGGAGAGGTGAATTCTACCTGAGGGCGTCATGAAAGATTCCTTAGAAGGATCGGGAAACCATTACGTCCTCGCCCGCTGTTGTCCTATCGCCCAGTGCCCAAGCGACTACATTTCGGGCTGACTTCACCCGGAGCACTTCATGAAATTCCCCAGGTTCGTCCTCGGCGCCGCCGCCCTCTTGGCGCTGGCCGCCCCCACTACCCTTCCGGCCCAGATCGCGTCCGAATCCCTCGACCTCGACGTCGTTGCCCAGATTCGGGCCGAAGGGCTGGAAAATTCGCAGATCGAGGCGCTGGCCCACTACCTGACCGACGTCATCGGTCCCCGGCTCACCGGCTCCCCCGGTATGCGGCGAGCCAACGACTGGACCGTAGAGAAGTTCGAGGAGTGGGGCCTGGCCAACGCGGCCGTGGAACCATGGGGCGAGTTCGGCCGCGGCTGGGAACGGGTGCGCTACCAGGGCACCATTCTGGAGCC
>JBDHMR010000169.1:0-4627 GCA_039656035.1 Gemmatimonadota bacterium | reverse complement strand
CATGTCTGCCTCCTCGATCATTCACTCGGCAAACCCGTCCGTTTCCGCACCACGATTGGCGATCTGGTTTTGCTCCCGCTGGTCCGCCAATAGACGCTCGGCAAAATCCACCCGTTCCTGCAAGTCCGATACGTCGGCTCGCAAGCCATCCATCTCAGCGTACACCTCGGCCTCGATGTCCGCCGGCGCCGCCCGGCGGATTCGGTCAGCGATCGCCCGGCCCACCGGGCTGATGGCCAGCAGGAACATTGCTCCCCCACCGCCGAACATGATGATGGCAATGATATCTTCCATGCCTTCAGATCCCGTCCGTTGAAGTCGACCCCGTCTCCTCGATTACCGGAGCGCCGCGATCGGAGCCAGCAGAAAGCATGCGCTCGGTGAAATCGAGCCGCTCCTGGGTCTCGCGCAGATCGTCAGCCAACCCAGTTACGACATCCCGTAGTTCGAGCACTTCGTCTTCCAGATGATCGGGACCATGGCTGCCTATTCGCCGACCAAGGGCCTGTCCCACAGGGCCGCGGAAGACACAGACGAGCCCCCAGGTGACCATCCCGGTCATGAGGAGGCCGGTCACCATCCCGGCAATAGGTACCAAGTCGTGGAACATGTGATTCAGCTCCTGCTACACCGGTGTGGCAGCGCCCGCGTCGGGAGTATCGTTCCACACGGAAGGTGATACATCATCATGGCCATGACCGGGAGAGTCAGGACGGCGATCGCCTGGCAGGCGTCCGGAGGAATGGCCAATCGTCAGTTTCCCGTATTAAAGGATAACGCGCGGAACATTGGCGGCCCAATTGGGGGCTCCTCAGCATGTACGACCGGACGTTTCATAATGTTTCATAGGAGAGACGGACAGGTGGGGAGGCGGACAGCAGGTCAGGCGGTCAGTCCGCCTGCTTGGCTGCCCCTCTGGGCCGGATCTGCACCAACCGCTCCTTCGCCAACCTACGCCCCGTCGGCGTAGCCGCCAGCCCACCGCCCGCCGTTTCCTTGTAACGGACGTCCATGCTGGCGCCGATCTCGCCCATGGTATCGATCACCTCGTCGACCGGGATGGGAAACTCGATGCCGGCCAGGGCCATCTCGATACCAGCCAAGGCGATGGCACTACCGGTAGCGTTGCGATAGACACACGGTACCTCGACCAACCCGCCGAGCGGGTCGCACACCAGTCCGAGTGTGCCCTGCATGGTGAGAGCGGCTGCATGACCTGCCTGTGTGGGTGTTCCGCAGAGTAGTTCCACTCCCGCCGCCGCCGCCATCGCGGCACCGACTCCCGTCTCCGCCTGGCACCCGCCGGCCGCCCCGGACAGGGATGCCCGCGCTGCAGCAACTGCCCCGACAAGGCCGGCGACCGCCAAGGCGTGTATCAGCATCTGGTCGGTAGCTCCGGAACGCTTCCCCAGCGCCATCAACACTCCGGGGAGGACACCGGCCCCGCCGGCGGTGGGTGCAGCCACTATTACCCCCATGGCGGCATTGACCTCCTGGATGGCGAGGGCGCCGGCCAGCACGTCGTTGAACAGGGTGCCGACCAGCGGCCCCCGGCCGGCTATCAGTTTGGCGGCATCGCCCCCAACCAACCCGCTGACACTGTGCATCTTCCCGGTCAGGCCCTGCTCGATACCCCGGCGCATGACATCCAACGCCTGGCCCAACCTGGCCTCGACCGCAGCCCGGTCCATCAGCCCCGAATCCAGTTCGGATTGCAGGGCTATCTCTGCCAGAGATACGCCGGCTTCGTTGGCAGCGGAGATGGCGTCGTCGAGGGAGTCGTACATCAGGTTACTCGATCCAGGATCTGGGCCCACTCGACTCCCGGGATGGCCGCGATGTCTTCGATGGCGGCATCGGCGGGTACCTTGTCGAGTTCGTAGAGGTGAATCGCGGCACCCCCGCGGCGCCGGCGGAAAACCTTCATGGTCGCGATGTTCTCCTGGTATCGGGCCAGAATGCCACTGGCCGCGGCGGCCACACCCGGCTCGTCGGCCGCCACGAACACCAACGTCGGGAGGTCGCCCGTCACTTCGACCGGGTAACCGTCGATGCCGGTTACCTGGATACGGCCGGCGCCGAGCGAGGAGGCGGTGATCCGTCGCTCGACGCCGGCCCGGCGCACCGTTATCCGTGCCGTATTGGGATGGACGTCGCCTCGCAGCTTGACGGTGGCAAACTCCAACTCCAGGCCTCGTTCGCCGGCCAGTTCGATGCTGTCCCGCAGCCGCTCGTCGTCTGGCGCCAGCCCCAGAAGTCCACCCGCCAGAGCCCGGTCGGTTCCGTGGCCCGCTCCGGTCCGGGCGAACGACCCGTGCAGTTCGATCAACGCGTGTTCCGGCTGCCCCGCCACCAGCCGACGGGCAAACAAGCCAATACGACAGGCCCCCGCCGTGTGTGACGACGAGGGCCCGACCATGACGGGGCCAATAATGTCGAGTAATGAGACCATAAGTAAGCTGCCCCGCCTACATAAGCTCCACCGACTCTATGGCTCCAAGGTTGACGGCGATTTCCGTTTCCTCGGCCCCCGGCGGTAGCAGGTAGACCTCGTGGGCCGCGATGTGAGCGTCAACGCTGGTCGGCACGCCAACGACTTCCATCTTGTTGGTAGTCATGATGCGCACCGGCTGGTCGGAACCACCAGCAAACCCGAGGACAGCGACTATTTCGTCGTAGGTCATGGGGAACTCCGGAGATTGGAAATTGGAAATTGGCCAAGAGCCCAGCCCCTTACCCCGGCTCTCAATATCGGGCCTCTGCCCCCCAATTTCCAGTTTCCAATTTCCATCTACGGCGTCACCTCCATCTCCTCCTGATTCTTGGCAAAGTCCCCCGCCTTGACGATAGTCATGCCCGACGGATCGAGCTGCCGGCGCATTGCCGCCACGATGACCTCCGAGGTCAGGTTGGCGATGGCGGACTCGACCTCGGCATCGTATTCCAGGGTGCGCCCGTCATACAGTGCACCCGACAGTCCGCCCGCCAATTCGTTGTCCTGCGCCCGGCTCACGTTGCGGCCCTCGAGGTAGCCTGTCTTGGCGGCTTCGATTTCTTCGTCGGTGAAGCCATCGGCCAGAGCCTTCTCGATCTCCTCGATGAAGGCGATTTCGAGTGCTTCGAGGTTCTCCGGGGCGTAGATGGCGAACCCGAGGAACGTCCCGTTCTCGTCCCTGGACGCGGCGAAGAACTGCGAGCCCACGCCGTAACTCAGACCCTCTTCCCGGCGAATCCGGGTGGCCAGCCGCGAGTTGAGGAACCCACCGCCCAGCATGTAGTTGGCCAGCACCAGCGCCGGGTAGTCGTCGTCCATGTCGCCGATGGGCACGTTCTTGCCAACCAGAAAGACGGCGTTGGCCTTGTCAGGCGTCTCCAACGTCAGGTTCGTCGGTTCCACATCCTGGTACGGGTTGGCGATCCTCTGGTACGCCTGCGGGCTTTCCCATTGGGCGAAGACGCCCTGCAGTACCGGGACGATCGCCTCAGGATCGAAATCCCCAACCACGGCTACCTCCCCGGCGCCCACGCCATAGAAGTCGGTGTAGAACCTCCTGGCCTCAGCGACCGAGGAAGTGCTCAGGTTCACCACGTCCTCGTCGAATGTCGCTATGTAGGAAGGATGGCCCTTGGGGTGTGGCGCCAAGTGACGGCGGAACGCGCGGATGCCCTGTTGAACCGGCTCCGACTTCTGGCGTTCCAGGCCGGCGAGCCGTTCCTCCATGAGTTCGGCGAATTCGGCCTCGTCGAACACCGGATCGTGCAACACCTCACCGAGGAGCAACAGGACGTCGGCGAGGTTCCCCCGGGTGGTTTCCACGAAGAACATGGCAGACGACACTGTGCCGCTCACCCGAACCTGTGCCTTTAGGCGGTCGAATTCGTCTTTGACCTCCTGGCGGGTCTTGGTCGTGGTACCGCGAATCAACATGGCGCCGGCGTACTCAGCCGCGGTCGTCTTGTTCATGAGAGCCGATTCGGTGCCGAAATGGATGGTGCCCCGGACCACGACCGCCTCGCCTCTCGTTTTCTTGGGCAGAAGCGCCACCTGGAAACCGTTGGCGAAGGTAGTGCGCGTGGTCCGCGATTCGACGTTGGCCACGGACGGGTCGAACGCCTCACCCTCGGCTAGATCCTTCATGCCCTCGTATCCTGCAACCATTACCGCCACGTCGAGTAGTTCGGGGATCTCGGCACGGTCAGGCTCTTGGGACGGGATGAAGCGTCCGATGGTGCGGTTGGACGGCTTCAGGTAGGTCGTGGCGACGGCCTGAACGTCCTCCACCGTGACGTCGCGAATGCGGTCTCGGTGCAGGAAGATGAGCCGCCAGTCGCCCATGGAGGACCATTCGCTGAGCTGCATACCGATGCGGTCGGAGGCGTTGAAGCCCAACTCGATGTTCTTGAGCAGCCTGGTCTTGGCGCGCTCGACCTCTTCCTCGGTCATGGGCTGGTCCGCCACCGTTTCGAACGTTTCGATCATGGCGTTCGTGGCCGGGTCGAGGTCACCGTCCATACGAACTTCCGCAAAGGCGAGCAGTACCCCTGGCTCCCGCAACTGGAACGCGATGGCCCCCACGTTGGCCGCCAAGCCCGTCTTCACCAGCGCCTGGTACAGCCGGCCCGACGG
>JBDHMR010000168.1:0-5046 GCA_039656035.1 Gemmatimonadota bacterium | reverse complement strand
TGTTGCCGTGGACACCGGTGATCGGCGCGGACGGTCTGGAACGACTTGGTGTCAAGGGATGACCGGTATGGTTGTTCCGAAGGCTAGGTTGGCGTTGGTCGCCGGCGCGGTACTCATCGGGGCCTGTGCGGTCAATCCGGTCACCGGCAAGCGCGAACTGTCGCTTGTCTCCGAGTCCCAAGAGATCCAAATGGGGCAGGAGGGAGCCCAGAGCGTGGTGAACACCATCGGGCTCTACGCCGACTCGTCGCTCCAGGCGTACATCAACCGGTTGGGACAATCGATGGCCTCCGCGTCCGAGCGGCCCCAACTCCCCTGGTCGTTCGCCGTGGTGAACGACGCCACGGTCAATGCCTTCGCCCTCCCCGGGGGCTCGATCTTCGTTACCCGCGGCATCCTGGCGTATTTCAATTCCGAAGCGGAATTGATGTCGGTGCTGGGGCACGAAATCGGTCACGTCACCGCCAAGCACTCGGTCAATCAGATCAGCAAGGCGCAGATCGCCCAGTTGGGATTGGGGGTGGGGATGGTGCTCACTCCCAATCTCGACGTGGTGCACCAGGTAGCCGGCAGCGGCCTGCAGGTGTTGTTCCTCAAGTTCGGTCGCGACGACGAAGCCCAATCAGATGAACTCGGGTTCCGCTACATGGTCGAGGCCGGGTACGATCCTCGGGGAGCCACCGACATGTTCGAAATGCTGGGACGGCTGAGTGGAGGCGGCCGTCTCCCGGAGTGGCAGTCCACTCACCCGGATCCGGAGAACCGCGCCGCCAAGTCGGCCGAGCGAGCGGCGACGATGACTGTTGATCCGGCGACACTCAGAGTGGGGCGGGACGATTACCTGAATCACATCGACGGCCTGATCTTCGGCGCCAACCCACGGGAGGGCTACTTCGACGGCGACCGGTTTCATCATCCGGATCTGAAGTTTCGAATGTCGTTCCCCTCCGGCTGGAAGCTGCACAACCTTTCGCAAGCGGTGATCGGGTTGAGTGCCTCGGAAGACGCCGTGCTGCAGCTGCGGATCGTGCAGGCGGCCTCGCCGCGAGTGGCGGCGGACAGCTTCTTTGCGCAACCCGGAGTTCGCCAGGAGTCTTTGTCATCGCTGCCGATCAACGGGCTGTCGGCCGATACCAGGTACTTCAGCGTGCCGACCCAACAGGGAACCCTCAACGGGCTGGTGGCACACGTGGCCTACGACGGCAACATCTACCAATTGCTGGGTTACGGAACTCTGAGTGCTTTCAGTCGCGAGCGTACCGCGCTCAGCGACGCAATCGGATCCTTCGAGCCGGAAACCGATCGGGCGGTGCTGAACGTCACGCCGGCCCGTATCGATCTGGTGCGGCTTCCCCGGAGCATGGCGGTGAGTGAATTCCATCGCCGCTATCCCTCGTCGATTTCCGTCGAGCAGGTGGCCCTGATCAACGGAGTGGAAGTGGGGGATACACTGGCGAGTGGTGTTCTAGTCAAGCGGGTGACAGGAGGGCCGTAGGTGATCTCTGTGGAGTCCGACGGGAGGGTGTGCCTGGCTGTGCCTACGAACTTGTGTCCGGAATCTGGGCTCGAATGTGGGCGAAGACTTGGTGCCACATTTCACGGGTGAGCCGGCCGGTGTTGGTGTTTTGCCGCGAGGGATGGTAGGAACAAATGACGGTACGTCCGTCGGGCATCTTGGTAGTTTCGCCGTGGCCGAACGGCGGCCGTTCCCCCACCGATAACCGAGCCCACCAACCACTCGCCTCGAGCCAATGGCGCCACGCGATTCGTCCGAGGAGCAGCACTACGGTCGTACGCTGCAACAGCGCCAGGTCCGCTTCGAGGAACGGTCGGCAATTGGCCAATTCTTCCGGCCTGGGTTTGTTGGCTGGCGGTGCACACCGTGCCGAGGCGGTGATGTAACAGTCGGTCAACACCAAGCCGTCGTCTCGGCTGGTGGACGAGGCCTGACTGGCGAAGCCGAACCGATGCAGCGCGTCGTAGAGCCAGTCACCGCTCGAATCACCCGTGAACATTCTGCCGGTACGATTGGCCCCGTGGGCCGCCGGCGCCAGTCCCACGATGACCAGGCGCGCGTCGGGATCGCCGAATCCGGGGACCGGTTTGCCCCAGTAGTCCCAATCCTGGAACTCTCGTTTCCGCTTGGCGGCGACAGCGCGGCAGTGGGCGATCAGGCGCGGGCAGCGTTCACATCGAACGATGGCCCGGTTAACGGCGTCGATGGAGCGGAATTGGGTCACGGTCATTCCGCGGGTCAGGCCGCTTCTCTTTCAGCGACGGCCTGGAACGCTTCAACCAGCGCCGTCCGGTGGTTCACAGTGGGCTGCCATCCAAGCACCTCCCGCGCGGCGGCGGAGTCGTACGCGTCCCCGCCGCGCAGAAAGCGCACGGCGCCCTGGAGAGTGCCGGGGTAGCGCCGCGGGCCAATGACCCGGAGCCCCAGCTCGGCTGCCCGCGCCAGCATCAGCGCCGGCCCCGCCGGTACCGGCACCGTCCGGACGGGTCGGCCCACCACGGCCTGCGCCGCCTGGAGCAGGTCGTTGGCCGTGACCGGCGCGTCTCCGGTCACGTTGAAGGCCCGGCCCCAGCCACGGCCCGACTGGATGGCCGCGAGGGTGGCCTGGGCCACGCTGGTGGCGTGAACCAGGGCCATTGGGGTGGTGCCGGAGCCGATCTTCGGTAACCAGCCACGACGCGCCAAACCCAGAAGTCTCGGAAGAAGAAGCCGGTCGCCCGGTCCGTACACTACGCACGGCCGCAGGGAGCACGCCTGGAGACCGCGTCCGGCACGATCGAACACGGCTTCCTCCGCCAGGCGCTTCGACCGGGCGTAGTAGTCACGCTTTTCTATCGGTCCACGGTGGTAGTCCTCGGTGATGCTGTAGGGTCCGTCGTCCGCGGCGCGGCGGCCGTAGACGGCCACCGATGATATGTGCACCAGCGACACCCCGTGCTCGAGAGCGGTATTGGCGGCGAATCGTGTTCCCTGGACGTTGACGGCGTCGAAGCGATCCCATGAAACCGATTCGGCGACGATGGCCGCGGCGTGAACGATGCCGCTGAGGCCGGGGAAGGGCTGGCGCCACGCAGCCGCATCTTCCACGACGCCGCGCACCGCCTCGGCGCCGAGTTTACGGACGAGCGCTTCGCCTTCGGTGGTTCGTACTAACGCGATCGTAGGTATGTCCGCCTGTGCCAGGATCCGTAGGATCTCCTGCCCTACGAGTCCGGTGCCGCCGGTAACCAGGATCACGCCGCGTGATCGGGATGGTCGAACGGGAGTGGAGCGATGGTGGCTTCACGACCGCCGGCGATCACCGTATCGCCGATGTCGGCTTCCCGCCGAACCATGCCCAAACCTATGCGTCGATCCGGGAGTACCAATACCGAGTGGACCCGGCCAAGTGCGCGGTCCTTGTCGGCGATATCCGTTCCATCCAGCGGTCCCAGGTCTATCCAATCGAGCCCGCGCAGTTCTTTCTGTGTCTTGCCGCGGAAGTGGACGCGGGCGACGGTCTCCTGACCGATGAAACAGCCCTTGGTAAAGGAAACACCTTCGATGGCCTCGAACCTGACCTCCTGAGGCAGGGTCTTTTCGCCGATTTCGATTCCCAGCGCGGGCCAACCCGCCATGATCCGAGCGGCGTGATAGTCGTCGGACGTGCCGATGGCCACCCCGTGTTCGGTGAGAAGATCGCTGTAGTGTTCGATGGTTTCCCTGGGACCAACGACGAGTGATGCGAAGGGCGCCGAGTCGGTGGCCGATGCAACCCAAACCTCCGAGCCGAGGATGTCAAAAGGGGCCATCCGGCCGGGGCCACCGAGGGGTGGCGTGAGATGAGCCGCGGTCAGAGCCGGTTCCGCCAAGTCACCATACAACCACAGGGCGTGCCAGGAATCACTCATATCCTCCACCGACGCCAGGCGCGGAGGGAAACTGCGGCGGAACGCTTCGGCAGCCACCGGGCGGCCTTCCGCCGGGCCGATCAGCACCACTTCGTCCGTGCCGATCATGACCCAGAAATCGACCACGATCATGCCCTTGGGTGTCAGCATGGCGGCGTACACCATGTGACCGGGTCCGGGGGCTGCAATGTCGTTGGTGAGCACACCCTGCAAACAGTCGAGGGCACCGGGGCCATGGATTCGGAATATGGCAGCCGGCGTGGTCACGGAGACACCACCTCGGATGAGCCGTTCTACACCGGTGCGGTCCAGCCGCAGCGAGAGTGTTGTCATGCGGTAAAGATAGGCATCATGGCCCGGTCAGTGAGAGATCCGATAAAGGCCGGCCCGGCGGTACGATTCATCTAGCAGCTCGACTGGGTGGACGGTGGGGATCGGTCGTCCGGCCGCGAACGACCCCGCGCCCAGTTGCATCAGGCACCCGGGATTGCCGGTGACGATGGCATCCGGTTCGTGCGAGAGTATGGATGCCATCTTGTCGTCCAGAATCTGTCTGGCAAGCGCGGGACGGTCCAGCGAGTACAGTCCCGCGCTGCCGCAGCAACGCTCGTGACCGTCAGGGAGGCAGATGTCCAGCTCTGGGATGGCCCTGAGGTGACCGTCAGGGAGGCAGATGTCCAGCTCTGGGATGGCCCTGAGGACCGCCAGCGGTGCGTCCACCACGCCTTGGGCGTGGTGCAAGTGGCAGGGAGCGTCGTAGGCGACCCGCATGGGCAACGCCGCACCGGCGCGGGGGCCGGTGTCCGCCAGGAGTTCGGACACATCGCGGACCGATGCCGCCATAGTGACTGCCGGCGCCGTTCGTAGCAGGTGCCCGTAGTCTTTTAGGAGGGCGCCGCATCCGGCGCTGTCTACGGCGATAAAGTCCACGTCGGTGTCGAACGCCGTCACGTTCATCTGCGCCAGCCTTTGGGCCTCGTCCTCGGCGCCGGCGTGCTCGTGGAGCGCGCCGCAACACTGTTGGCCGGGGATGTCCACTACCCGGAACCCGTTGACTTCCAACACGCGCCGCGCCGCGTGGTGGACGTGGGGAAAGAGCGTGTCCATGACGCAACCGCGAAACAGCGCCACTGTTGGGCC
>JBDHMR010000167.1:0-4645 GCA_039656035.1 Gemmatimonadota bacterium | reverse complement strand
TGGCAGGCGGCGGTCGATGCGGCCGAAGACATCGGGGCAACCGTAATCCTCAAGGGCGTTCCGTCGGTGGTCGCCTCGCCGGAAGAGACTACCTATACCATCGTAGCCGGGAATCCAGGGTTGGCCACGGGGGGCAGCGGAGATGTGCTAAGCGGCTTGGTGGGGTCGTTTGCCGGCCAGGGTCTCCAGCCCGCTTTGGCGACTGCGTTGGGCGCCCAAGTGCTGGGCCGGGCCGCCGATCTGGCCGCCCGGCGGCGTAGCGCCCGGAGCCTGCGCCCGATGGACGTGATCGCGGCGCTTCCCGACTTGTGGAGTACCTGGCGGCCAGGCCGGGACGTGGGGGCCACCAGGCCGCCGGTGCTGTTCGATCTCCCCGTTCCGTTGGGAGCCTGACCGTGCCGCGCCATGCAGCGGCCCGGCTGCTGGTTGGCGTTGCCTTGTTGGCCGGTCCGGCGACGCTCCCCGGACAGTCCTCCCTCACCCGATGGGGCCCGGAAGACCGCACCTTCATCGGTGACTTCAGCCACATAACGTCGATTGCCACCGGCCAGATGCAGGTGTTCGTGACATCACCGAAGGCGGTCGTGTTGTGGAATCCCGGCTTCCGCGAGTGGGAGGGACCCTACCAGCCTCCCACGCCGGATTATCTCAGGTTCGTGTTCCAGTCACTCGTCGATCCCCTCGACCAGTCGTTGTGGATGGCTACCCCCAATGGGTGGATTCAGTTCCAGCCCGGTATCCAGCTGTGGGATCGCGGGACGGTACCGGGCCAGGTCCTGACGATCGCACTCGACAGGGCCAATCCGGTGGCCGGGTTGTTTCTCAGGACCTCGTCGGGCTGGTTCCAAGTGGCGCGCGGGAGTTCCACCGCCCAGCCCTCGGCGCCTCCGTCCGACCCGCGCCTGCCGACAACCCCCCAGCAGGCCGTCCGGCTCAATCCGGCTCTCGAGGCCAACAGGTCCACCATTCTGCAGACACCCGGCATGGGAACGACGCGGTACACGGCTGCCGCCGAGGCGTTCGACAAGCAGGGGTGGTATATCGGGACCCTGGGGGCGGGCCTGTTGTTTTTGCCGGTGGCGTCGGCCCTCCCGGTACCCATGACCTTCGGACTCATGGGACCGGTTGCCCGAGCGCTGTACCGGGCGCCGCGTGGTGTATGGGTAGCCACCAACGAAACCGGCTCGGCTCCGGCGGCGCTCACTTTTGTCAGGTATGATCTCCGGTCGTTCACGAGTCTTACCGGGTCGCCCGCGTTCGGGCTCCGGTTTCATCGGGTGGCCCAACTGACAGGTCACCAGCGCGACCTGTGGGTGGCCAGCGACATCGGGTTGGTGCGGGTGCCAACGGGCGGTGCGTCGATCGAGGTATTCGATCGCACGCGCGGCCTGCCGGACGACCGGGTTTTGTCGGTCGCGTCGTATCGCGGCAACGTAGTGGTGGGCACCCTGCGCGGGGTGGCGCTGATAGATGATTCCCTCAAAGTCAGGCCCGTGGGCGCGGGTTTTACCGGGCGCGCCTGGACCGTCACCAGTTCGGCCGACACCGTGTGGATCGGCACGGACCTCGGCATTCGGTACGCGCTCCCCGGAATCACCGGCCTGTTTCGGCCGCGCCAGCTGGGTGAGTCGCCCAGTTTCCAGGTGGCGGTGCTGGACTTGGCGTGGAAGGCCGACACGTTGGTTGGCATGACGAACAACGAACTTCTGTGGCGCGATCCGGCCACATCCGAATGGGCTCTGGGCCCGAATCTCTCGGGCGTGCTAGGCCGGTTGCACCGCTTGGCACTCTATGAAGACGGATTCTGGATAGCCGGAGAACGGGGTGTTGCCTTCGCCACCGTCGAGAGTCCGGCACGGGCCGTGTTGTGGGTGGGAGATGACCTCCCCGGCATTCCGCTCGACTTGGCGGTGCAAGGCGAATTTCTTTGGGTCGGCACTAATGCCGGCGTAGTTCGATGGCGGTTGGATGCCATCCGGCCGTGAACGCCGATCCGTCGGACCCCGGCCTGGGCCAGGGAGAGGAGTTCGATCTCATCCGCAGGGTGGCGGCACGGTTGGGACCGCGTGCCCGCGGGCTGGGCGACGACTGCGCCACGCTTCGGTGGCCCGGTGGTCAACTGGTGCTGAGCAGCGACTTGAGTGTCGAAGGGGTCCATTTCCGGAGAGAGTGGTTACAGCCGGTCGAAATCGGCTGGAGGGCCACCGCTGCTGCCATGAGCGACCTGGCGGCGGCTGGGGCCGAGCCCATCGGAGTGCTCGCTTCAGTGGCAGTGCCTGGTGATGAACGCGATTTGATCGAGGAGATCATGACCGGCGTGGGTGAGGCCTGTAGCTCGGTCGGTGCCGTGGTACTCGGCGGTGACCTGTCACGGGCCGACGCGGTGACCATCGACGTGTGCGCCGTTGGCTCGGCCGACAGCCCGGTTGGACGAGGCGGTGCCCAACCGGGAGACCTGCTGTGGGTTACCGGGCACCTCGGGGATGCCCGCGCCGCGGTGACCATGTGGCATTCCGACCGGGAGCCGCCGGCCGATGCTCGTTCGGCTTTCGCACGCCCGGAACCACTTATCGCGGCCGGACGGTGGCTGGCTGCAAACGGGGCCACTGCAATGATCGACGTGAGTGACGGGGTGGCCAGCGACGCAGGGCACATTGCAGCGCGGTCGGAAGTTCAGGCTACGGTGATACTGGAACAACTTCCCCTTGGCCCCGCAGTGGATGAAGTCGCTGCCATGGTTGGCGAGCACCCCGCGGTATTTTCCGCAGCCGGCGGCGAGGATTACCAATTGCTCGTCGCCCTGCCGGAGAAATTTGGTGCACAGGATGCAGGCGCGTTCCGAGAGGCGTGTGGAATTTCGTTGACGAACATCGGGCGGATCGAGCAGGGAGGTGGAGTGCAATTACTTCTCGACGGCGTTCCCGTGCGTGTCGCCGGGTACGATCACTTCGGATGATACGTTCCGTCTGGTACCTCATCAGTCTGGCAGGCATCACCCTGTGGATCGGCACCCGGTCCATCGTGACCTCTTGGATGGGTGTCAAGTGGAAGCGCGGCGGATACTACGACCGCGGATCTCGCGCGTGGGGCGCGGGGCTGCTCAAGGCCAACGGGATTGGGCTGACCACTAAGGGCCTCGACCGGCTCGACCCCGACCAACCGTACGTATTCGCCTCCAACCACACCTCACTGGTGGACATCTGGGCGTTGATGGCGGCGCTGCCCCACAGCCTGCGTTTCGTGGCCAAACAGGAGATGCTCAAGCTCCCCGTACTCGGTCGGGCCATGAAAGCGGCTGGGCACATCTTCATCGACCGCAAGCGGCTCAAGTCGGCGTTTGGAGCATACGATACCGCGGCAGCCTCGATTCGAAACGGCATCTCGGCAGCGGTGTTCCCCGAAGGAACCCGTAGCCCAGACGGAGCCATTATTCCGTTCAAGCGAGCTCCCTTTGTCCTGGCCATAGCGGCCGGTGTGCCGGTAGTCCCGGTTTACATTCCGGACGCGTGGAAGATCCTGGCTCCCGGGAGCATTCGGATTCGACCGGGAACGGTGGAGGTCCGTTTCGGGGATCCGATCCCCACCGAGGGGCTCACCGTGGAGGACCGTGAGTCGTTGGCCGACCGGACCCGAATGGCCGTGGAACAGTTGCGCAACCCCGTTGACCCTCCAACCGAGGCTCGGTAGCTTGCCCACGCCTGTTACCATTCCTCGAAAAGAATTGGCGAGCGTACATCGATGAGTACTGTGATTTCCATACACGGGCGGGAAATTCTCGACAGCCGCGGAAACCCTACCGTGGAGGCCGAGGTGGTTCTGGCGAGCGGTGTGCAGGGCCGGGCCGCGGTGCCCAGCGGCGCGTCCACCGGTGAGAAGGAGGCGGTCGAACTGCGGGACGGCGACCCGAAACGGTACCACGGCAAAGGGGTGCTGGACGCGGTGCGCAACATCAACGAAGTGTTGGCGCCCCGGCTCGAGGGCATGGACGCCGCGGATCAGATAGGCATCGACGCCGCCATGTTGGAAATCGACGGCACCGACAACAAGGCCGAGTTGGGTGCCAACGCCATTTTGGCCGTTTCGCTGGCGGTGGCGCGGGCCGCTGCCGCCCAAGCCGGCCTACCTCTTCACCGCTACCTGGGCGGCCCACTGGCGCACGTGCTTCCCGTGCCGATGATGAACATCCTGAACGGGGGTGCCCACGCCTCCAACAACGTCGATGCCCAGGAGTTCATGGTCGTCCCGGTGGGAGCGGACACGTTCCCTGAAGGATTGCGCATGGGAGTCGAGGTGTTCCACACCCTCAAAGACGTGCTGAGCGACATGGGCCTCTCCACGGCAGTGGGTGACGAGGGAGGCTTTGCTCCCATGCTGCCGTCCAACGAGGCCGCGCTCGACGTGGTGATGCAGGCCATCGAGAAGGCCGGTTACCAGCCGGGGACTGACGTGTGCATTGCCATGGACGTGGCCGCGTCAGAGCTGTACCAGGATGGCGAGTACGTGTTCAAGAAGGGCGACGGGTCGAGGCGGGACGCTGCGGCCATGGTCGACCTGTACCAGGAATGGGTCGACCGGTACCCCATTGTTTCGATCGAGGACGGACTGGCCGAGAACGACTGGGAGGGGTGGGTCCTCCTCACCGAGC
>JBDHMR010000166.1:0-5194 GCA_039656035.1 Gemmatimonadota bacterium | reverse complement strand
GGCGCTCGTCGAAGTTGGCTTGGCGAGGCTGCGGAAGCGGGAATCGTGAGTCTGGTACCAGTACTCGACGCCTTCTCTCGAGTGCCGGCGGTTCGTGACCTGGAGGGTGCGCTCCCCGGCAGGAACGAGGCCCTGTCTTTGGGCGGACTGCCGGGGTCGAGCCCTGCGGTTCTGGTTGCCTGGTTGGCTCGGACCTTTCCCCAACGCCTGTTCGCCGTGGTGGCGCCAACGCCGGCCGATGGCGAACGGTGGCTCGACGATCTTCGAACACTCACCGATCTCCCGGCCGCGTTGTATCCCCAACGGGAGTCGCTGGGCGAGGACGAACCCCACTACGAAATTGCCGGCGAGCGTATCGAAACCATCGACGCGTTGCTCGCCGGCCGCCTCAGGGTCTTGGTCACTACGGCCCGCGCCACGGCGGAACGGACTCGAATTCCCGACGCTCTGGCTCAGGCGACGATCACCCTCACGACAGTCGGGAGAAGTGGCGACGATACTCTGGGATCTCTGGTCGAACGCCTGGAAGGTATGGGATATCGCAAGGTCCCGACCGTCACCGAAGTGGCCGAGTTCAGTGTACGGGGCGGCATACTCGACGTGTACGGCTTTGGCATGGCGGCGCCCGCCCGGCTGGAGTGGTGGGGCGATACCCTGGAGTCCATGCGTGGGTTCGATCTGACGTCGCAGCGATCGCTGGAACCGATGGACGCCATCACCATCCTGCCGATATCGGGCGGCACGGCTCTGGCCCATCAAGAAGGCGAGCAGGCCACTACTCGGCGGTCGCTGCTCGATCTGTTGCCCGGAGATACCGTGGTGATCGAGGAATCGGTTGGGGCCAACGGTGAGGAAGTCGAGCGCGTGTGGAGTGAGGCCGAACATCACCTGGAGGTGGCCCGCCGTTTGGGTGAGGTGGTAGCCGACCGTGAGTTGCTGTTCGTCGAACCGGCGGCCTGGCGGACGCTGTTGGACACCTTCCCCCGACTCAGGATCCGTGACGACAAGTCCGCCATCGACGTGCAGTTCGGATTTTTTCCACCGGAACGCATCGATCGCGATCTTCCCCGGCTTCGCCGGCTGTTGGGCGGACCGACGCCCACAATGATCCTGTGTGACAACGAAGGGCAACTTGAACGGCTCGACGAGTTGTTGAGCGACGGCGGCCGCCGCCAGGTAGGCGCAACGCTGGCCCTTGGTGCGCTCGACGGTGGTTTCGTCATGCCGACGCTGCGGGTGCTCACCGATCACGAGATCTTCCGCCGGGCCCGGCGGTTGCGGCGGGCACGACGTTACCGCCAGGCGGCGCCGTCCGCCGCGACCGGGTCGCTCAAGGAAGGCGATTACGTGGTTCACCTCGATCACGGCATCGGGATCTACCGCGGTATCGCCACCATCCCGCTGGGTGGCAGCACCATCCAGGTGGCGGTTCTGGAATATCTCGGCGGCGACCGGCTCAACGTGCCGCTCTACCGGTTGGATCAACTGGAACGTTACCGCGGCGCCGGCGAGGATGGCGACCGGACGCCCCCCAAACTCCACAAACTGGGCGGCGGCAGTTGGAAGCGTACCAGGGACAAGACCAGGGAAGCCATCCAGGATATGGCGGCCGAGCTGCTCGACCTGTACGCCAGGCGGAAGGTGACGTCGGGCTATGGATTCCCGCCCGACACCCGGTGGCAGCAGGAACTGGAATCGAGTTTCCTGTATGAGGATACCCCCGATCAGCGCCAGGCAACGGAGCAGGTCAAGCGGGACATGGAACAGGCGCGGCCGATGGACCGGCTGCTCGTTGGAGATGTGGGATACGGCAAGACCGAAATAGCGGTGCGCGCGACATTCAAGGCAATCCAGGGCGGCAAGCAGGTGGCGGTGCTGGTGCCTACCACGATCCTGGCAGACCAGCACGGGCGCACCTTCAGCGAGCGCCTGGCGGATTTTCCCGTGCGAGTGGAAGTGTTGTCACGGTTCAGCACGCCCAAGGAGCAGAAGGCGATCGTCGCCGAGATAACGGCCGGAAAGGTCGACGTGGTGATCGGCACCCACCGCCTGTTGTCGAAGGACGTGGTGTTCAAGGACCTCGGTCTTCTGATCGTGGACGAGGAACACCGGTTCGGTGTGCGGCACAAGGAACGATTGAAGGCTCTCCGGCTGTCGGTCGACGTGCTGACACTCACCGCTACGCCGATCCCCCGTACTCTGCACCTGTCGTTGACCGGGCTGCGGGACATCACTTTGATCGAAACCGCCCCACGTGACCGGTCTCCCATCTTGACGTTCGTCGAGCCGTGGGACGACGGGCTGATCGAGGAGGCGTTGGCGCGTGAGCTGGATCGGGGCGGGCAAGTGTTCGTGGTTCACAACAGGGTCGAGACCATCGAAACCATCGGAGCCCGGATTCGGAAGCTGGCGCCACGGGCTGAGGTGGCGGTGGCCCACGGTCAGATGTCGGCCGAGAAGCTGGAACGGGTGATGCACGAATTTGTGGCCGGCAAGGTGACCATCCTCGTCTCCACCATGATCGTGGAATCAGGGCTGGACGTTCCCAATGCCAACACCCTCGTGGTACACGACGCACACAACCTGGGTTTGGCGCAACTGTATCAGTTGCGCGGGAGAGTGGGACGGAGCCACCGGCGGGCTTACTGCTACCTGTTGGCGCCCGACACCATAGACCCGGCCGCCGAGGAACGGCTCAAGATCCTGGAGCATCATACCGAGCTGGGCGCCGGGTATCGGATAGCGCTCAAGGACCTGGAACAGCGGGGAGCGGGGAACTTGTTGGGGCAGCAGCAGTCGGGCCACGCCCACGCCGTCGGCTTCGATCTCTATCTCAGATGGTTGGAAGAGAGCGTAGAGGCCCTGCGCGGGTCGGACCAGCAGCAGGCGGAGGTACCGCCCGAGGTGGTGCTGGATCTCCCGGCCCACCTGCCGGACGCTTATCTGCCCGACGATGCCATCAAACTGGAGATATACCGACGACTGGCGCGGGCGGGGTCGTCTGATGAAATTACCGAGCTTCGGGACGAGCTCAGAGAGCGATTCGGTCCACCTCCGGCTGAGGCCAGTAATCTGCTGGATCTGGCCCGAATCCGGGCGCTGGGCGCCCGCCTGGGGCTGGAGCACGTGCTGCTGCGGGGGGACGAGGCCAGGATCACCTTCCGGGCCGGCGCGTCACCCCGTATGGCGGGTCTCACCATAGCCCTGGAAGACGTCCAGTTGCGGGCGGAAGTCCGTCGAATGGTCCCCCTGTCGTTACGGCTGATCCGACTCGGCGGCGAACCGTTGGCGCCGACCTTGGTACGTGCGCTCGAAGCCGTGGCGGGAGCGGCCTGACGCCGACGATTCAATTCTGTTTTTTCGAAACTGTCTTTTCGAACTTGGAGTGTGCATGCGGAAACTTGTTTGGCTGGCTGTCCTCGGTGCCGTCGGGTGTTCAGACGCGTTCAGTACCCGGGCAGATGTCGTAGCGACAGCCGGCGACCATGAGTTGGCGGCCGAACAGCTCGGCGATTGGCTCTCGCGTATCAAGGGGCTCAACATCAACAGCGACGCCGCTGAGTTTTTGGCCAACGTCTGGCTCGACTACACCTTGATCGCCGAAGGAGTGGCGCAGGGAACGCTGCCGCAAGATTCCGCCGCGGTTGCGGCGGTCATGTGGCCGGACATCGCCGAAATCAAATCGAACAGGTGGTACGACCACCTGATCAACTCTCGCAACCCGCTCACCGAAGCATCGGCCGACAGCGCTTACGCGGCGGACTCGATAAGGGTCTTCCAGCACATCCTGTTCTCGGTGGCTCCATCCGCCACGGATCCGGTACGCGAAGCTAGCCGAGCCGAAGCCCGCCGCGTGCTCAACCAGGTACGCCGGGGCGGCAACTTCGCAGCGTTGGCCGCGGAGTACTCGGGCGATCCGGGGAGCCAGAACGAGGGTGGATACTTGCCGCCCAGCCCGCGGGGCTCGTTCGTGGCACAGTTCGACTCGGCTGCGTGGCTGCTCGACGAAGGCGCCATCAGCGATCTGGTGTTCACTACCTTCGGCATCCACATCATCAAACGCCCATCGCGGGATGAAGTGCGCGGACCTCTCCTCGACTGGATGAGGGAAGTGGCGGAGCAGAGGCTCGACTCCATCTACCTGACCGAACTGGGCAAGACGAAGAATCTCAGGGTGGCCTCCAGCGCCCCGGCGTTGATCCGCCAGGCGCTGGACGACGAACGCGGCATGTGGAATTCCACCAAGAGCCTGGCGTCATTTGACGGCGGCGATTTCACCGTGGCCGATTTCCTGCGCTGGGTGCCGGCCTTGGGGCCGACAGCCTCGCGGCAGATACGGGCCGCTCCCGATGAACAACTGAGCGAACTGACGCTTCGGTTGGGACGCAACCGTCTGATCCTCGACCAGGCCGACTCGGCCGGCATGACCCTCAACGAACTCCAGTGGCTGGGACTGCGCCAGCAGTACGACGCTTCGATCGCGCAGCGGTCCGAAGTGGTAGAACTCAAGATCGACGGGTACTTCGGCCGGGTCGCCGCGGGCCTCGCCACCTTGAGGGCTCCGCCGTCCGCGCTCCCGCAGGTGCTGCGCGCCCGGGAATCGTACAACGTCAACATGGACGGGGTGCACCGGGCCACCGAGGTGGCCACCGAGCGTGTCGGGCAGCGGGGGCAGGGGGCGCAGGGGGCCAGTCCCATGCAACCCGCCCCGGGCGGCCCGCCGCTAGGCGGTGGTGCGGACTCCACCGGAGGGGGCGGCACCCCGTGACGTATCGGTTGCCCACGCTGCTGATGCTGGTCGCGCCGGCGCTGGCCTTTCCGGCCGGTGTGGCCGCCCAGGACCCGGCCCTGACCCCGGTGGGCGCTCCCACGGTAGTCGACCGGGTGGTGGCCATCGTGGGCAACCAGCCGATACTGAATTCGCACGTCGAAGAAGCCATGTTCCAGCGGCAGACCGAGGGCGTCACCATACCGACTGATCCCGCGGGCCGGCGTGCCGTGCGCGCGGAAACGATCGAAGAATTGATCAGTACCGAATTACTGGTTCAGGAAGCCAAACGGGACACCACGATCGTGGTGTCCGACGAGGAGGTTGCCAGCGCCGTCCAGCAGACGCTTTCCAACATCCGGCGACAGTTCGCCTCCGAAATAGAATATGAGGAGGAACTGAAGAAGGCGGGCTTCCAGACTCCGC
>JBDHMR010000165.1:0-4668 GCA_039656035.1 Gemmatimonadota bacterium | reverse complement strand
AACCAGCCTGCGCAGCATGCCGAACAGCGCTCCGACCGTGGCCCGGGTCCGGACCCCGTGCCGGTTGCCGGGATACACGCGGTGCCTGGTTTCCGTGCTACCGCAGAGGTGATAGCCGTGGCATACGGTTCCCACCGGCTTGTCGTCGGTGCCACCATCGGGGCCGGCGATACCGGTGATGGAGATAGCCAGGTCGGCACCCAAGCGGTGGGCCGCGCCCTCGGCCATGGCCCGGGCCACGGGCTCGCTCACGGCGCCTTCCCGCTCCAGCATCTCCAGGGGAACGCCCAGTTGGCTGTGCTTGACGTCGTTGTGATAGGCGATCACCCCGCCGAGGAACACGTCCGAACTCCCCGGGATGGCGGAGAGCCGTTGGCCGACCTGGCCACCGGTGCACGACTCGGCCACGGCCAGAGTCAGACCGGCCCGGCGCGCCTGCTCCAGGAGTACGCCGGCGAGGTCGTCGTCGTCCTGGCCGAAACAGAAATCGCCGGCCCGCTCCCTGACGGCTTGGGCGGCTCGCTCGAGCAGCACCTGCCCCTCGTCGGCCGAATGCTTCCAGGCCGTCATGCGCAGGTCGACCCACGCTTCGCCCGGCAGGTAGGCGAGCGTCACCGGCGCGATCACTTCTTCGATGTTGCCCATTCGCTCGGCCAAGCTGGATTCGCCGATGCCGGCGGTGCGAAGCACTCGTGAAGCGATGACCGTGTCGGCGGCGCCCCTGCTCTTCACCCTGGGGACCACTTCGTGAGCCATGAGATTGCGCATCTCCTGCGGCACGCCCGGGAGCATAACGACCAGCCCGATATCGGCCTCGAGCCACAGTCCCGGCGCACTACCCCAGTGATTGGTCAACACCGTGGCTCCGCGCGGCACTTCGGCCTGGCAGCGGTTGCTGTCGGGAGAGCGGCGGATGAGTCTGGCATAGCGATCGACCAGCGACTGCCAGACGTCCTCGTCGAAGTCGAGCGGTACGCCAAACAACTCGGCGACGGCCTTCTTGGTAATGTCGTCCTTGGTGGGTCCCAAGCCGCCGGTGGTGATGACGTGGCCGGTACGTTGAAGGGCTTCATCGACAGCCTGGCTGATTTCCGCGGGCGTATCCGCCACGGTGGTGCGCCGCACCACCCTGGCCCCGGCCGGCGCCAGTGCCAGTCCGATGTCGGCGCTATTACTGTCGACGGTGAACCCGAGCAGGAGCTCGTTGCCGATGGCGACGATTTCGAAATCCACGGGTCAGCGAGAGGGTGTCGTGAACACCGAACGGTAGCGGTACAGGTAGATGATGAACGAGTAGACGGTCAGCACCGCGGCCAGTCCCAGGGTGACCGCCACGAACCCACCGTGAAACTCGGTCCACAACCTGCCGAGCGGTTTCTCTTGCCACCCGAAGGAACGGGAGGCGTCGCGGAAGGCAAACCACGCCAGAATGGCGCCGATGAAGATGTTCTGGATGGTGGTCTTCAGTTTGCCCGCGTTCCCCGCCGCGATCACCACACCCCGCTTCTGGGCAAACCGGCGGAACACGGTCATGGCCAGCTCTCGACCCAGCAACAGGAGGCAGACCCACAGGGGGATGCTGCCCCAGAAGGGGATCCCGTAAAGATCCTGCCGCTCACGGGCAATCCAGTAGATGGGTACCAGGGCGGCGATGAGCAGGAGTTTGTCGGCCAGAGGATCGAGCAGCTTGCCCAGGTCGGTGACTTCGCCGCGGCTGCGGGCCAGGTAACCGTCCACCAGATCCGTCAGCGCCGTGATGACGAAGATGATGAAGGCGAGGAACTTGGGCCAGTACCCTTCGATTAACGGGAGCAGCGCGATGACCGGCGTCATCGCGATGCGGATGATTGTGATGATGTTCGGCAGGTTCCACATGGGGATCGGTCTCAGCCGAGGTTCTTGATGACTAGCTTGCTCAACGCCTTGAGAGTGTCGAACACGCCGTCACCGTTCAGGGCCACGGCTTCGTAGTAGCCAACGCGTTCGATCCAATGTCCATCGATCTGTTGGATGAGGAACTCGCCCTCACGCTGAGGATCGGGCAGCGGGCGCATCTTGGAGGGTTCTTCGACGGCCCAGCCGGGGTTGAGGGCCGCCTGCAGGTCGTTGATGGAGGCGGCGTTGGGAAGATCGCGCTTGTTGTACTGGATTACGAACGGAATGGTGGTGAGATCGTACCCGTGCTCCGCCATGTTGTCGTACAGGTTCTGCATGGCCTCGATGTTGGCTTCCATTCGGTCGATCTGGCTATCGGCCACGAACACGACGCCGTCTACCCCCTTGAGGATCAACTTGCGGGAGGCGTTGTAGTAGACCTGCCCCGGAACCGTGTACAGGTGGAACCTCGTTTTGAATCCGCGGATGGTCCCGAGATCAACCGGGAGAAAATCGAAGAACAGAGTCCGCTCGGTTTCAGTGGCCAGGGAGATCATCTTCCCCCGCGAGCCGGGCGCCACTTTCTGGTAAACGTGTTCTAGATTGGTGGTCTTGCCCCCGAGGCCCGGACCGTAATAGACCAGCTTACAGTTGATCTCCCGGGAGGCATAGTTGATCATCGACATCGGCAGTCTCTTCCCTTATCCACCAAAGAGGCGATCGATTTCGTCTTCCGCATCGTCGACGAAGTCCGTTTCCACACGAGGCGTCTGCGGTGCTTCCTTGCTGAGCATCTCGGTGAACACCTGGTTCAAGGATCCCACAGTGCTCTTGACCCGGAGTTTGACCAACCCGAGCGTGGTACGCGTGTCGAACAGCACCACCAGGATGACCCGCCCGGCGATATCGGCCAGGTAGAGGGACTCCTGTTCCCCCTGGTGGAACAACGACCCAAATTCGGCTTCACCGATCATCTTGGCCAGTTGATCGTTGGCGCTGAAGTCCGCCGCGGTCAGCGAGGCGAACGCCGTCGAGTCGAACGAGGGAATCTCACCCACCGTTGTCACCATTTGACCGGCCTTGTCTACGATCAACGCCGTCCGGGCACTGGATTGCGCCAGGAAATTGTCAAGAATGGCGGTAATCTGCCGCGATTCGTCTTCACCGAACGACCAACTCGAGGCACCCGTCATCGGTGTCCTTTCACTACGCGTACCGTAATTCGAGGCGCTTCAATAGAGCGGTAGCCCGGCGTCGTAACAAGGCGTGCCGTTCCCACACCAGGTAGTCACGCAGCAGCGCTACGGTTTCCACGCCCGCGTTGCGGGTCAGGAACGTCAGCGCCGCCAGCCGCCGGTGTGGCCGGGGACTGAACAGGTCCTCACGGTGGTACTCGCCGTATCGCTGCGCGGCGAACACCCCCAACAACAGTCCGATGGCCGTGCCACCGGCTACGGCCAGCATGCGGCCCAACCTCACTGAACCTCCTGTCGCGCAGTCAGCGCGTGGGATAGCGTAACGCCGTCCACGTATTCCAGGTCTCCCCCGACCGGCAAGCCACGGGCCAGCCGAGTGATCTTGGCGGGGAACGCCGCCAACGCCTGCTGGAGGTACGTCGAGGTGGCCTCCCCTTCCATCGAAGGGTTGGTGGCCAGAATGACCTCGCGCACTTCCCCGTCCCGGACACGGTCCACCAGCGTCTCGATCCGCAGAGCCTCGGGCCCGATGCCGTCGAGCGGTGACAGGTGCCCGCCAAGAACGTGGTACCGTCCCCGAAAATCGGTGGACCGCTCGACCACGGCCACTGTGGCTGGATCCTCGACCACGCAGACCACTGCGGGGTCTCGCCGCGGGTCGCTGCAGATGTCGCACTCGTCGGCTTCAGTCGGGTTGCCGCACACACCACAGGGCCGGACCTTTTCCGCCACGGTGGTGAGACAGTCAGCCAACTTGTTGACCTGCTCGACCGGCTGGTCCAACAGGTGATAGGTAAGTCGTTGGGCCGTCTTCCGGCCTATGCCCGGCAATCGGGCAAACTCGGCGATCAGCCCATCGATGGCGCTCACCGACTACGGCGACAGCGGGAAGGACGCTGGCTGCAGTTGTTGCATGGCCGCCTGCCGCTCGTCCATGGCCCGGCGTTGGGCTTCGGAGATGGCCGACAGTACCAGTTCCGCGAGGAACTCCGCGTCATGACCGTCGAATACGGTGGGGTCGATATCCAACGACCGCAAAGCCCCACGTCCATCCACGGTAACCCGCACCATGTCACCGCCGGCGGCCGCATCGATGGCCCGGTCGGCGAGATCGGTTTCCAGTTGTTGCAATCGGCCCTGAAGTTGCTGGCCTAGCTGCATGATCTGCTGTAAGTCTGCCATGTGCTCCGTCAGTCCTCCGTTCGGAGGGGAAACCTAGAGCCCTCACTACTCCTAGGCAAGCAAATGCGACCCGGCTCGGTCGTCATTCCATTATCTCCAAGTCCAGTTCCTTGGCCGCCACGTCGAGCGCAGGATCCGAGGCCCTGTGAACGTCCAACCGTTCCTGCCGCACACGCTCCTCGGAATACCGCTGGGGCCGCGCCGGCTTGGCCTCCTCTGCGGTGGAGCCCTTCGCGGAAGACGCCAAACGCACCACGACGGGCTGCCCCACCCGCTGCGCCACCAGCCGCTCCAGCGCCCCCTTGTTCCGGGCCAGCGGCTCGTCGACGTGAGCACCCGGGTCCGTCAGCCCCAAGGTCACATGAGGCGGCGAAACTTCGACAGGCTCAGTAGCCCCCAGCGCCTGCGCCAGAAA
>JBDHMR010000164.1:0-4952 GCA_039656035.1 Gemmatimonadota bacterium | reverse complement strand
ACTAGGCCAATCGGTCATCAGCGATTTCCAAGGTGCAACGTTCGAATCCTGAGTGTCACTAGAGATGCGCATTCGGCTGGGAAGGTCGCAAGAGCGGCGATGTCACTTGGCTCCCGGCATTCAACCTTCCGCCCGCAGCCCTCACTTGATCAACATGTACAACTGCACATGCGGAATATCGTCCTCGTCTTCCCACGTCCCCAGCACGAAGTCCGCCCCGATGTGACGGGGCCGAAACCGAAACGGCACCATCATCCGACCCAGCAGTTCACCCTCGGCCGAGAGCACTGTCAGGCTCGACGTAGTGTCCAACGGACCACGAAAGTCCCTCAGCCACACGTTGCCCTCGTCGTCCACCACTATTTCTTCGGCTATGGGCATGGTCTTCCCGCGCGGCATCTCCCGGTACATGTCCTTGAAATGCTCCGGCATCCGCGGATTGCTCGTGGATTCCTCGATGTAGCGGTCCCAGTCGACGTCCGTGACGGGCCGGTTCTCCACTGGCCAACGGGCAATCAGTCTGACGGTGCTGCCGCCGCCCGGGTACCACGTCAATTCGCCCCGATGTGACGGCATGACAATCACGCCGGCCGGCCCCACCCCGAGGCGAGTGCCGTCGCCAAAGCGCATCGTCGCCATGGCAAAGCCATTGTCGCCCATCGACAACATGAACATCTCGTCCCCATCGAGCCGTAGCCAGTGCCCAATGAACGACCCTGCCATATCAAACAGCTGCAGGGGGACCCATTGCCGAGTCACCCCGCCGGACGGCGCTCCATCTCTCCGCTCGAACCCGCGCGTAACCAGTTCGCCGCTCGCCAACAGCCCTATAGGGTATGGAAATCGTACCGAATCAGCGGGCTCCAGCAGGAAGCTGCGGCCGAATTGTCCCGCGCTGTCGAACAGCGAGACCGGTCCCCGACCATCGTGGACAATAAGTGAATCACCCTGCCACAGCCGCAGGAATCTCAGGCTCTCGAACTCGCCCGGCCCACCACCCTGTCGTCCGACGGTGCGAATATAGCCACCGTCTTCGTCGAAGAACCGCAGTTCTTGAGTCCCGCCCTCGGCCACCACGATCACTCCCGACGACTGCCGCCGGGTGCCGACCACGCGCTCGAAAGACTCTGGGCCCTCGATATCGAAGGTGCCGAGGTCGAGGACGGGCACTTCGGACAGGCGCCAGCCCTCGCCCTCCCCCCACTGGGGACCAAGGTTGGTGACGATGGTGACGCCGGCACTGTCGGTCGTGGTAGTGACCGGCTCGTGGCCACGACCTGATTGACAGGCAGCGACCCACACCAGCGCCAGGCACAGCGCAAGAA
Organism: Gemmatimonadota bacterium; assembly: GCA_039656035.1. GTDB lineage: Bacteria > Gemmatimonadota > Gemmatimonadetes > Gemmatimonadales > GWC2-71-9 > N074bin45. The sequence goes on along the minus strand of JBDHMR010000164.1, from coordinate 3,627 downwards.
CTCGCCGCATGCTGACACTCCCCGTGGAAGGCTCGAGGGTGTTCCGAAGGATTGCGCCAAGATAGGGCGCGGAGACAGTGACGACAAACAGCCCAGCGGGCCGGGAACACCGAACTCCCTCGGGCACCGCCACAAAAAAACAAAGCGAGACCTGCGCCGGGAGGTGCGGCCCCCCACTCGACACAGGCCTCGCTTCGTTTCCGGAGCGGCCACTGACCACACCGGACCTTCTATCTGTAAACGGCACCAGCCCCTTCCGCGTTCCCGCGGCCGGTCGGCCCCGCTATCGTCGGACGTGCCTCCTCGACCCCCGCGCCTTGGCGACCGGTCGGGCCAGGTACACGGTTCCCTTGTCCCGCCCAAGCGCCCGCCGATCGACCGGACGAATAACCTCGCCCACGGTCTTACCATTGATGACCACCGTGTAGGTGGGGTCGCTGGGCTCTCGTGTAAACATGACCAACACTCCTCAACTCCTGCGTTCCTGGGGGCCTCCGCTCACGGTAGCCGGCGGCCGGGGGCACGGTACCTTCACCTATTGAGATGCGGTCTGTTGGGAAAGGGTTGCATGGAGGGGCGTAGGGCGTAGGGCGTGGGGCGTAGGCGCCAACAGAAGGCAGCTCCTGACCGAGCCGCCGCCCCGCTACCCCCCCGCCCCGCTTGAGAAGCAACCCTTTCCCCGGCCCCTGTGTCAGGAGAAGTGATGGCAAGATCGATCGAGGACGGAACGGCGATGGACGATCGGCAGCTGGTGGCCGAGGTCCTGGCCGGGGATCCTGCAGCCGAGCGGCGCCTTTACGACGCCAATGTGGATCGGGTATACCGGTTGGCCTACAGGCTGACGGGGGATCCGGACCTGGCCCAGGAGTTTACCCAGGAGAGCTTCATCCGCGCGTTCGATCGTCTGGAGACGTTTCGGGGGGATGCCAAGCTGTCGACCTGGCTGACATCGGTCGCCACTTCGGTGGTGTTCAATGGACTGCGCAAGGTGAAGCGCTTCCGCCAGCGGGAGGTCGATTTGGATCACGCGGCGCCACAGGCCGACCAGAAGCGGGAAGCCGAGCCGGACTTGAAGGATCGCCTGCGTGAAGCGATCGACGGGTTACCGCAAGGATATCGCACGGTGTTTCTGATGCATGACGTAGAGGGCTTCACCCACGAGGAAATCGGGACTGCCTTGGGAATTCAATCAGGAACTTCCAAGGCTCAACTCTCCCGAGCCCGCGCCAAGCTGCGGGGATCGTTGGCAGCGTTTGCCGGAGGAACAGGATCATGACGGACAAGCGATCGGACGAGCAACTCGACAAGTGGATCGCGGAACAGGCGCAGTCGTATCACCAAGCCGACTACCTGCCACGGGAAGAGATGTGGGCCGCCATTCAGGCGACTCGACGCAGCCGCGCGGTCCGGCCGATCAGGCCGCGGGTGCGGTGGCTGGCGTGGAGTGTCGGCGTTGCGGCGGTATTGGCCTTGGGTATGGGGCTCGGCATCATCGTGGCCAACCAACTGGGCGACTCGGGTCAGGCAGTGGCCACGACCGACCCCGTACCCGAGGCCGGGCCACGGGAATCTCGAGTGAGCACAGCACTGGCGGTGGCTACCACCGAACACCTGACCCAGACCGAGACGTTCCTCTCGCTGTTCCGGGACGCCGTCCGCTCCGACAGCGACTCTCCCTACGCCGGCGCCACCGCCCGGACCCTGTTGGCAACCAATCGATTGTTGACCGACTCACCGGTCTCCCAGGACGCGGCCCTCAAGGAATTGCTGCAGGACCTCGAACTGGTGCTGGCACAGATCGCCCAACTGAAAGAAGACTCTTGGGAGGGCGAGACCGACCTCATTACCGATGGCATCGAACAACGCGCCGTGCTGACCCGGTTGCAGACCGTGGTTCCGGCAGGAGCGCCGCGCGGCGCTCTCAGTCTATAAAAGGAGAATGACCATGTTGACACGATTCAAACGGCAGTTGGTGGTACGCGGCACTCAATGGGCCGGAGGACTGTTGCTGCTGTCCGCTCCCTTGGTAACACCGGCGATAGCCCAGGGTGAAAAAATCTACCGGCCGCAGATGGTCGCAATGCTGGGTGAGGAAATCTACCAGCCGCAGATGGTCGCCATGCTGGCGGAGACGCGCGGCTCGATGGCAAACCTGAGCCAAGAGTTGGCCGAGGCGGGACAGTATCTGGCAGCCATCGAGCCCACCATGGCTCACCTGCGCATCGACCTGGCCGATCCGGACGACTCGTTGTTCAGCGCCGGACGCGAGGCTTTGAACCGGAACAACTTCCGCGACGCGGTCCGGCTGTTCGAACAACTCCGAACCGACTACCCGCGTTCGAACTTCGTTCCCAGTGCCATGTATTGGGAAGCGTTTTCCCGGTATCGGCTAGGCGGGACAGACAACCTGCGTCAGGCAAGACAGCTGTTGCAGAACCAAATCGACCGCTATCCCAACGCGAACACCCATAATGACGCGCTCACCTTGGCGGCTCGACTCGACGGCGAACTCGCCCGCCGCGGCGACGCGGAAGCGGCCAGGGGTATCGCCCAGGAGCTGCAGAACGAGGAGTGCGCCGAGGGCGAAAACGACGTGCGCATAGCGGCGCTAAACGCCCTGATGAACAGCAACTCCGAGCGGGCGCTGCCGATCCTTAAGCGGGTCCTCCAGCGGCGCGATCCGTGTTCCGTCGAGATGCGCAAGACGGCGTTGTTCGTCATCTCCCAACAGGGTGGCGACGAAACAGCCGCCATCTTGATGGACGTGGTGGCTAACGACCCCGACGCCGACATGCGGGGCAGCGCCGTCTTCTGGCTGTCGCAGAACCCGAGCCCGGAGACGATCCCCCTGCTCGATTCGCTGCTGCGCTACTCCACCGACGACGAGATCCGCGAGAAAGCCCTGTTTGCCCTGGCACAACAGGATGACGAGCGGGCGGCCGCCGCCATGCGCGCGGTCATCCAGGATCCGTCCATGTCGAACGAGTTGCGCGGCAACGCCATTTTCTGGCTGGGTCAGAGCGAATCGCCGTCGACCAACTCTTATCTGCGCGAACTGTACGCCAGCCTGGACGACGACGAGCTACGCGAGCAGGTCCTGTTCGCCGTGTCCCAGTCGGACGACCCGGCCAACGGCCAATGGTTGGTCGGCATCGCGACCGACCCGAATCAGCCCATGGAATTGCGCAAGAACGCCCTCTTCTGGGCCGGGCAGAGCGGCGTCGGCGCCACCGAACTCCTGAACATGTGGGATCTGGATCTCGACCGAACTCCTGAACATGTGGGATCTGGATCTCGACCCGGAAATGAAGGAACAACTGGTGTTCGTGTATTCGCAGAGCGACGATCCCGCGGCGCTCGACAAGCTGTTCGAGATCGCACGCACCGAGACCGACAAGGAGCTGCGGGAGAACGCGATTTTTTGGTTGGGGCAGTCGGATGATCCGAGGGTGACTGCTTTCCTGGAAGAGTTGATCAATAACTAATGGCGGGTGGCTATGAAGAGGGCTAAGAGGGAAAAGAGGGAAAAAACTACTCAGGACCTCTTAGTCCTCTTTGCCCGACCCGCCACCAGCATAAGCCGAATTTAGGAGATTTACGTGAAACGAATCATCAGCACCTTCGTGG
>JBDHMR010000163.1:0-4693 GCA_039656035.1 Gemmatimonadota bacterium | reverse complement strand
GCGTGCTCGCCGGCCAAGTCACCCACGACGGGGATGACGAGATTGTCCACCTGGAGATTACGCACCACCTGGTATGACGCCTTGGTAGCCAGGTAGCTGGAAGGAGTAGTGCTCCCGCCGTCCATCAGCAAGAACCGGTGGGTCGGATAACATGACCGCGAGCCCCGTCCGTGGCTCCGGAACCGGAGGTCGAGTCCGGCGACGATGAAACGCTGATGGATATCCAGAATCGTCACCCGATCGTCCGCGGACAACTCGACCCCATCTTGCGCGACGGCGCGCTGGACCGTCACCATCGCCGCCCGCGCCACGTTCGGGGCCACTGCCACAGTGTCGATGTACCGGGCCAGGTCCTCCAGCGATCGCTCACGCCACGAGGCCAGACTGTCCGGCACCGGTTTCCCGTACATCAAGGCCAAAAACTCGACCCGCGTGGCCGCTTCGGTGAACAGCGCCTTGAACCACAGGTGCTGTAACAGATTGTCGCGCCGAATGTCGACGATGAAGGCCACCTGCGGGTTCACACGAGCGATGTAGGAAAAATTCTGGTCCGGGCCGACGCCTATGTAGGCTCCGCCGATGACGCCGTACCGGGAGAGAGCATCCGCCACTTCCAGGTACGTTGCTTCGTTGCTGATGAGATTATCGGTGTCGAAATACCGTCCCCGTTCCGAGAAGTCGCTGACCAGGACGGCAAAGGCCGAGTCGCTGAGGGCGGGCCACGGGCCTGCACTGGGGGGCCCTGCCCGTCCACAACCGGCAAGAAGTAGAGCCCCCGACAGGGTCAGAATGAGAAAACGGGATGGGCGTTTCACGTCGGCGTCTCGATAGTATGTGACAAGTTGCAACCCTAAGGGGTAATATTGCGTCTAAGGAAAAAAGGGCGTTTCCCACCAAGATTCAACCGTTGCGACTCCACATGACCGAACTGCGGGACCAACTGGCCCAAGCGCTGGCGCAAACCCACCGGATCGAGGAGGAGATCGACCGGGGGGGTATGAGTCACGTATTCGTGGCCACCGAACTGGCCCTGGGACGCCGCGTGGTCATCAAGCTCCTGTCACCACACCTCGGCGCCGAGGTCAACGCCGACCGCTTTAGACAGGAAGTCCAGGTTTCGGCGGCGCTGCAGCATCCGAATATCGTCCCGCTGTTGAGCGCGGGAAATCTCGATGAGCTTCCGTACTACATCATGCCGTACGTCGAGGGCCGGTCGCTCTACGACGCAATGGCTGCAGAGCGGCTCCCCATTCGTCAGGCCATCCCCATCCTGCGTGACATTGCCCGGGCCCTGGCGACGGCCCACCGGCGAGGCATCATCCACCGGGATATCAAACCTGACAACGTCCTTCTCACCGAAGGGGCGGCCATGGTGACGGACTTCGGCATCGCCAAAGCGGTGTCGTCGTCCCGCGCCACAACGGCCTCCGGCTCCGGCATGACCAGCATCGGGATGTCGTTGGGCACGCCGGCCTATATGGCTCCGGAACAAGCGGCCGCCGATCCTGACACCGACTACCGGGCCGACATTTACGCGTTCGGCGTGCTGGCCTACGAACTGTTGGCCGGCCATCACCCATTCGTGGCTGATTCACCACAGTCCTTCATAGTGGCGCACCTGACCCACGTTCCGCCACCGCTGGTGGAAGCAGCACCGGATATCGCACCGGGCCTGAGCACTCTGGTAATGCAGTGCCTGGAGAAAGACCCCAATGATCGGCCGGCCTCGGTTGAGGAGATCCTGGCCGGACTGGAAGACCCAGCCGTACTCTCTACTGGAGGACGACCGGCAGCGCCGGGAGGCACATCGCAGCAGCCGGCGCACTCGGGGATAAGGCGAGCGGGGTGGCTGGCAGCTGGCGCGATCGTGGCGCTGGGACTGGCGTTCGTAGCCCGTGGCGGCCCGGCGACGCCCGGACTGAACGCTTCCTCAGACCCGTCCATTGCGGTGCTCCCGTTCACGGTGATCGGGGGAGACACCTCCGACGCCTACTTCGCCGCCGGCATGGCGGACGAGTTGACGGCGGCGCTGGCAATGGTGCCCGGTCTGCGTGTCGCATCGCGGACGGCAGCCTTCACCGTGCAGGCTAAACAGCTACCGGTGGCGGACATTGGGCAAGCGCTGAACGTGGCAACGCTGCTAGAGGGCACCATTCGCCGCCAAGGCACCCAGCTCAGGGTCTCGGTCCAACTCATCGAAGCCGATGACGGCCTGACCAGATGGTCACAAAGGTACCAGCGGGAAATCACGGATGTGTTCGCCGTGCAGGACGACATCGCCCAGGCGATCGTAGGGGCGCTCCAGGAGGAGTTGGGAGAAGCACCGGCAGCAGCTCCCCTGCGGGAGCGCGGAACGTCGGACCTGACGGCGTACGACTTCTATCTTCGAGGCCGCTACTTCTTCCACAAGCGCGGTGCCGAATCGTTGAGCCAGGCACTGGTCTACTTCGAGCGGGCCGTGGCCCAAGACCCCGACTACGCACTGGCCTACAGCGGAATGGCAGACGTTTACGGCCTGCTGCCGTTATACGGGGGAGCGACCAACACCGATTCGGTGATCATGCTCGGGCTGGCGGCCGCGTCTCGCGCGATCGAAATCGACAGCACCTTGGCCGAAGCGTACGCCTCGAGGGGAAACTTGCGAAACGGCCTGTGGCGCTGGTCGGAAGCGGCGGCGGATTTCCGCAGCGCCATAGCCCTGCGGCCGGGCTACGCTACGGCTCACCAGTGGTACGGAGAAAACCGGCTGGTCAACGGGAAGGTCCGCGAGGCGGTTGCCGCTTTAGGCCGCGCGCGGGAACTGGATCCGCTGTCGCCCATCATGGCCGCCTCCTACGGCGTTGCCTTGGGTGTAGCCGGCCAAGATAGCGCCGCATGGCAAACGACTCAGGGCGCCGTGGAACTCGATACCAGCCTTGCGGTAACGCGAATGATGCTGGGCACGGTACATCTGTATGCCGGACGATTCGAGGAGGCGATCGCGGAATTCGATCGTGCAGAATCCCTCCTTCCCTCGAACCTCCTGATTCAGGGCCTGCTGGGATACGCCTACGCCCGAGCGGGACGAGCCACGGAGGCCTCGGCCATTATGGCGGCGATCGACCCCGCAGAAGTCAGCGGCGCCCCAGCGATTGCGCGTATCCAACTCGGATTGGGCGAGCCGGTGGCGGCGCTGGCATCGCTCAGCCAGGCGGCGCGCCAGCGTGACCCGTTCTTCGGATCGGAATCTCTGGCATCCCCGATCTTCGATCCTCTGAGGGGCCTACCTGAGTTTGCAAAGTTGATAGACGATGTTGGGCTGGACGTGGCCGTCCTGGCCGACGGATGATCACTCGACACCGGAACGATCTTACAAGCCGAAGCCGAACGAAGCGAGAAAATGGAGTGCCACGTTGGGAACACGAGCGTTCCCGTTGGCAATTGTGACCCAAGCCATCGAACCGGTGACCTTGGCTTCCATGCCGAAAAACACACGACCACCAACTGGGAACCGCCGCTGCAGCGCTCCGTAGATGGTGGCCCCCGCAAAATCCCACCCCAGACGCAGGAACCCCCGCCGTCCGTCCCGAATCTCTCCGCGTACTTCAGAGTATGGGTTGGCGATCAGTGGCCCGCCCCCGACGCTCATGATCCATTTTTTCTTGCGCCAGGCATGCCCCACGTACAGGGTGTTGTACCCGAAGGTTATCTCGAATCGCTGAATCTCGGGTGGCGGGTTGTCGAGGTAGAGTTTGTGGTGGAGGAGCCCGAACACGACGGCTTTGGCGTCCTTCCGATACCATATCCCCACCTGAGCCTGGTAATACGGCGAGGGATCGAGCGGTCGCGTACTGTAGTCAGCCGTAAGGCTGATCTGATCGAAGCCGTCCTGGTTGACGACTAGCGGCGTCGGAGCGTTGAGCGCCGTGCCGAAGGCGCCCTCCAACACGACTTTCCCTTGGGCCCAGCCCGGCGTGGGGAGTAAGACGAGTAACGCGAGGAAGGCCGATCGGGTATACCACCGCATTGGTTGTCCCGCTCCGGAATGTGGGGCATTTCCAAGATTGCTCAGGCCCCTTGCTAAATCAACGACAGGAGCGCCGAAAAGTTCTCACCGATCTTCATCTTCACGCTCCCTATCGCTTCATGATCTCAGGAGTATGATAGCTGGGAGGGGTGGCCAACCGGCCCGCCCAACTCGTGCCCTGAGGAAACCGATGGAACATCAGGATATGAACACCTATTCCCCCGGCGTCCTGCGACGCTTGGCCATCGCCTCCCAACTCGACCGCGAGGCGTTCTTTGCGGAACACCCCCGGTGGCGCCGGTCTTACGGAGACCGGGTCGAAGCCGTGGTGTTGGCTGAGGGGAGTCGGCGGCAGGTCGAGGGCGGCCGGGTGGCCCCGTTGGAGGTGTGGACCTTCTTCCGGCACCATCCGGATGGCCCCTTCCCCACCCGCCGCCGCCGGGTCCCGGCTGCCCGCGATCCCTGGAAGCGTGTCTTGGCCGACCCCTCATTGGCCGGACGACCGCTCACCCTGATCAGCGTCAGCCTCGAAGCCGACCGGTTCGACGACGCCGAATTCGTCGTCCGCCGCTATCTGATGGCCGGGAAGACCGCCAGCGCGAAACGCCTGGCCAAAGGCCGCGTGATAATGCTGGAACCGGCTTCGGCGCGCGGCCAAGAGGTGTGGCAGCCGGCGGGAATGATGAA
>JBDHMR010000162.1:0-4706 GCA_039656035.1 Gemmatimonadota bacterium | reverse complement strand
TAGACGTCCTAGCGGGCGGTGATCTCCTTCTCGGCCTTGGCCTGCTCGGGGCTCATTTAGTTCCGCGTACCGAGGCTGAGCCCCGTCTCCGTCATGCGCCCGCCGGCGGCGGCGCTCACCGCCAGCGCGATGCCGAACTGGGTCTCGCGATCGAGCTTGGACCGGAGCGTCTCGCCGTCGATGTAGGGCATGACGTAATAAAGGAAGGAGTCGGCCTCGCCCGAGTCGAACAGCGGCAGGATGTGCGGGTGCTGCAGGCTGGCGGTGGTGGTGATTTCCTGGACGAAGCGTTCAGCCCCCAGGACCGCCGCCAGTTCGGGCCGCAGCACTTTGACCGCGACCTGGCGCTTGTGCTTGAGGTCCTCGGCCAGGTAGACGGTGGCCATGCCGCCTTCGCCTAGGCGGCTTAGGATCCGGTAGCGGTCGGCGAGGGCCGAGGAGAGGCGTTTGGTAGATTCTGTCATAGGGCGGGGCGCGGAGTACGGATCTCAGTCGCGGCTAAAGCCGCGGCTCGGCTGATGTCGCTAAAGCGACCCGAAGCAGAGCGCTAAGATAAGGCCTGCCCGGCGATTCGGCGAGGTCGAATCCAGGCTGAAGTCCCAGGCATGAGGCGAGGCCTGATCGGGGACGTTATCCTTAGGAACCCGCCAAACACAGGGACGCGACCGCATGACCGCCACTCCAACCCCACCCGAAACTCTGCGCGAGGCGCTGGCCGACCGTTACCGGCTTCAGCGGGAGATCGGTCGCGGTGGCATGGCAACCGTGTACCTCGCTACGGACGTGAAGCACCGGCGCGAGGTGGCCGTCAAGGTGCTCAAGCCCGACTTGGCCGCTTCCCTGGGTGCCGACCGCTTCCTGCGCGAGATCGAAATCGCCGCCGGGCTCAACCACCCCCACATCCTGCCACTACTCGACTCGGTCGACCTCGATGGCACCCTGCTCTACGTCATGCCGTACGTAGCAGGCGAATCGTTGCGTGAACTCATGGATCGAGAGGGTCCCCTTCCGCTCGAGCGAGTGATGGCGATCACGGCCGAGGTGGCCGGGGCGCTGACCTACGCCCATCGGCAGGGAGTGGTGCACCGCGACGTCAAACCCGAGAACATCCTGCTGAACAACGGGCATGCCGTGGTCGCCGATTTCGGCATAGCCAAAGCGCTCAGTTCGCTCGGCGGACGGGAGTTGACGCGGACCGGCTTCCCCATCGGGACGCCAGGGTACATGAGCCCGGAGCAAGCGGCCGGCATGACGGATCTCGACGAGCGGAGTGATGTATTCAGCCTGGCGTGTGTGGTCTATGAGATGTTGATCGGTGCCACACCCCGCTTTTGGGTCGCTGAGGAAGCCCTGCGCCAGAACCGATTGGTCGATGCGCCGGCCAACCATCGTTCGCGACTAGATCATTTGCCGCCGCAGGTCGAGCCTGCTCTGGTCCAGGCCTTGGCCCTCAAGCCGGAAGAGCGCCCGTCTTCCCCGGCGGCCTTCCTCGAACTCCTGAGCCAGCGTCAACCCGTTTCGCGCCGCCGTTACAGCGACACCGAAGTGCAGGACATCGTCAAACGGGCGTCGGAAGCCGAGGCGCAACCGACCGACCACGGCATGACCCTCGGTGGCGTGCAGGCCCTCGGCGCTGAGGTTGGTATCGCACCCTTTCAGGTAGCGAAAGCCGCACAAGCCGCGAAGCCAGGCGAGCTGCCTTCTGTAGCCGGCCTGCTGGGCGGTCCCCTGCGGTATCACATGCGAGACGAAGTGGCTACCACCGTACCGCTGAGCGAAATGACCGACTTGCTCAACATCATGCGCGCCGTGATGGGACAGCAGGGGAAAGCTAGCGAGGTGATGGGGTCGCTCGAATGGCACAACAAGGGCGCACTCGATGGTGTAACGGTGACCATTACCCCACGTCGTGACGACGTCGCGGTCGACATCATCGCCGACCGGACTGAGGCGGCGGCAGCGAGCTATATCCTCCCGCTCATCGTCGGCATTGGCGCAGCCGTTATCAGAGTTGACGAGATGCAACCGGGGATCATAGGGATGATGGCCATTCTGGGTACGGGAGCGGCCGCCGGCATCGCGGTGGCGCGGACAGCCTTCGTACTGAGCGGCCGCGCGCTCAGGCGCAAGCTCGATCGGCTGCGCGTTGAAGTGCGCCGGTACCTGGAACCCGGCGACGGGGGCGGCTAGTAGTCCACCGCCCTCGCTTCCTAGCCACCCACCTTCATTCCACCCCCGGATGCACCAGCAGGTGCACGTTCTGGATCAGAATCAGATGAGCCGCCTGCGTTCGCCGTACCATGACGAATCCGTCGCCACCGGGCATCACGTCGTAGTTGGCGTGCGGCTCCGCGCCCTCGTAGTTGCCCCAATCGAACAGTGCCTCGCGCGTCACTACCCTCGGCTCCGCGCCCAACTCGAGTGAGGCGGCCATGAGATTGGTGCTCTCCGGATCGGTGCGGCGATAGTACAGCGTACGGCCGTCGGCGCTCCACACGGGCTCGTTTCCTCCGTCCACCGACACCTGCAACCGTCCGCCGGCGCCGTCCACGCGGCGCAGGTACACCTCGAAACGGCGTGATTCGTCCGACGCGTAAGCCAGCCACAGTCCGTCCGGCGACGGCCGGACCCACGCTTCGCTGAACGGCGTGACGATTACCGATTCGAGTCCGTTGCCTCCCACCGTCATGATGTCCCAGCCGGTAGCGGAATTGGTCGAAGAGCGGGTACCTATGAGCGTTCCATCGGCCAACCAACCACCGGGAGCGGCCAGCGGGTCACCCGCCATGACGGTGCCGGGCGAGCCGTCGAGATCACTCCGCAGCAGGCGGGTTGCACCGTCACGAGTGGCCACGTAGACGAGCGACCGGCCGTCGGGGGACCAGACGGCGTCATGGCCATTGTTGTCGAATGTCACCCGGGTGAGTGTTCCCTGGGTCAACGACAAGACCCACACGTCGCGGCCACTGGGATCGTTGATGTCCACGGCAATTCGGCGGCCGTCGGGACTGACTTGCGGGTTGTGGTATTCAGCTTCCCGCTCCAGCATGCGGTTGGCGCCTCCACCTCGGCCGACGGACACCAGTTCCGCGGTGTTTCGCACAACGTATACTACCGACCCGGTACGCGACACCGAGACGCGAGCCACGGCCGTGGGCATCGAGGAAACCGGCCCACCGAGCGTCACCGACCCGCCCGATATCTGTAACGAACCGGGATCGAAGTCGATACCCTGGAGGTTGTTGTCGAGCGTGGCGTAAACCAGCGTATTGTGCCCGGCGTACCATGCGCCCCGGACGTCCACATCGAGGAGGTAGCGGCGCTCTCCGTTCCTGAGATCGAGGGCGTACAGAGCTCCGACCGCACCGGCGCCGGTGTTGCCGTACACCAGGGCGTAGCGCCCGCCGGGTAGCACGTCGGTGAGGTGTTGCCGGCGTTCGTTTCGAGCGGTGTCCGGTAGACTCACCAGGACCGGTTCGTCGTTACCACCGGGAGGCAGGCGATAGATGCCGTAGTCGGCGCCCATGAAGACGAAGGCACCATCATCCGCCCACACGTGAAAGGAGCTCTCGGGAACGCCCGAGATGACTATCCCTTGCCCGCCGGTCAACGGCACCCGCAATGTCTGATCGAAACGGGTGTATGACAGCTCCAGACCGTCGGGCAGGAACGTGGGATTGGCCCCCTCCACCCCGGGAATCGACCTGCTTTCGAGTTGGTCCAGGGGACGAATGCGCAGGCCGCGTCCCGTCCCTCCGCCCTGGACGTACACGATGGTCGATCCATCGGGGCTGATCGCCATCACCCGATTGGGGTTGAACCCGAGGAGGGGAGTAGCCACCTCGAATCGTGCCGGCATTGCCGACTCCGGCACTGGGCGATTCATCCACCACATGGCCAGGGCGCCGACCAGGCCCCCGATGGTGGCGAACCCGGCGGCGCGCGCCCAAGGAACCTTTCCGCGGCCGGCCGCTGGTCCAGTTGTCGAGAGGCCGACTGCGGTATCCGGGTTGGCCAGTGCCTGGGCGAATTCGCTGGGTGAGCCGAAGCGGTCGGCGGGAAGCTTCTGCAACGCTTTCAGCGTAACCGCCCCGATCCCCATGGGAACTGTCTTGCGCAACTCGGTGGGCGGCACCGGGTCGGCCGTCATGACCTTGGCCACGATCGCCTGAGCAGTGGGGCCGGTGAACGGTGGCTCTCCGGTGAGCATTTCGTAGAGCACGCACCCCAAGGCGTAGACGTCCGAGCGGGCGTCGAGTTCCCGCTCCCCCATGGCCTGCTCGGGGCTCATGTAGTGCGGCGTACCGAGTGACATTCCGGTTTCGGTCATGCGGGTGCCGCCGGCCTTCGACGCGGCGAGGGCGATACCGAAATCCGCCACCAGAGCCTGGCCGTCGTGCAGCAGGATGTTTTCCGGTTTGATGTCTCGATGGATGACGTCGTGCCGATGGGCGTAGTCGAGCGCGCCGGCCACCTCGGAGGCGAGCCTGACGGCCTCGTCCACCGGGAGCTGCTTCTCCCGATCCAGACGGTCCCGCAACGACTCTCCCTCGATGAACGGCATCACATAGAAAAGGAAAGAGTCGGCCTCACCTGAGTCGAACAGCGGTAGAATGTGGGGATGCTGCAGATTGGCAGTGGTCTTGATCTCGGCCAGGAAGCGTTCGGCACCAATGACCGCGGCCAATTCCGGGCGCAACACCTTG
>JBDHMR010000161.1:0-4722 GCA_039656035.1 Gemmatimonadota bacterium | reverse complement strand
GAGAAAGGCTCTTCCTGACCCGCGACCTGAGCCAATTGTTGTTGCAGATCGTCACGTTACCCTGGTCCCATGGTCAGACATTTCCGCAGCCCGCGACGTCGAGATGGTGGCTCGACGGAGAGCCAATGCGTACTTGGTCGAGATCCACAAGAAGTGGGCGATAAGCGTGGCCTGCCTGGCGTTCGTCATCGTGGGAATCCCCATGGCGTTGCGGTTCCCCAGGGGCGGGATGGGACTGGTGATTGGGGGCGGGTTGTTGGTGTTCGCCATCTACTACTTCGGCCTGACGGCGGGGGAGAGCCTGGGTGACCTGGGGCGCGTTCCTCCGTGGATCCCGATGTGGGCGCCCAACATCCTGCTGATGACCGCCGGCCTCCTGGGCATGATGGTAGTGTCCCGGCACACGGGGACGGCCCGGGGCGGTGATTTCGCGGACCTGTGGGACGGCATCAAGCAGAGCTTCCAGCGACGCAGGCCGGTTGGGTGAAGTTCCTCCAGTCAACGCTCGACCGCTACGTGCTGAAGGCCTGGGTCAAGATTTTCGTCCTGACCGCGCTGGGGTTCCCGCTCATCGCGGTACTCATCGATCTCACCGATCACTTGGGAAGCCTCCTTCGCAGGGGTCTCACCTGGCGGGAGATCCTGGTCAGCTACTTGTATTCCATCCCGGAAAACGTCTACCTGGTGATGCCGGCCGCCGTACTGTTCGCCACCGTGTTCACGGTGGGAACCATGGGACGGTATTCGGAGATTACCGCGGCCAAGGCTTCAGGCCTGAGTTTCCGGCGCATCGTACTCCCCATCTTCCTGGCTGGAGCCGGCGCCACCGTACTGGCCCTGGTGGTGGGCGAACTGTCACCGGGCGCGTCGGCCAAACAGGTTGAAATCCAAGCGGGAGAGAGTCCGCCACCCACGAGGTTCCGCTACAACTTCGTGTTCCGGGGTGACGGCGGCTGGGTTTACTCGGTACGCACACTGGACCTGCAGAAGCAGCAACTGCAGCACGCGATTTTCGAACGTCCCGGTTCGAGCCTGGAGTATCCCGGCCTGGCTATCACCGCGGATAGCGCCACCTTCGACTCCACTCTGGGCCGTTGGCGATTGTGGCATGGGTCCAGCCGCATGATCGTCGACCAGAATGTCTATTCGGCAGCCACGTTTGAAAGCATGGTCCTGGGCGCCCTCACCCAACAACCAGAGGACCTGCTCGTCAGACCGAAAGCCACCGAAGAAATGCGGTACAGTGAACTCGGCCGCTACATCGACGTGCTCGACCGCTCTGGCAATGACACCAACAAGTTGAAGGTGAAGCAGGCACTCAAGCTGGCGCTCCCCGGGGCGTGCCTGATCATCACCCTGTTTGCCGCCCCACTGGCCATCACCTCACCGCGAACCGGTACCGCGTTCGGCATAGCCATTTCCTTGGGGACCACCGTGGCTTACTTGCTGTTTATCCAGGTGTCCGAGGCCATTGGGGCCAGCGGGGCTGTGAACCCGAGGTTTGCGGCCTGGATACCCAACCTGATCTTGTTCGTCGTGGGCCTGGGGCTATTGTGGCGGGTGAGGACATAGGAGCTGCCCCCGCCTAGAACATCCATATGTGCCCGTATTCCCAGCGAGCGGACACCTGCAGCTGCCACGAGTTCAGAATCGATCCGTTGCTCTCGAATCTTTCTGTCGGCTGGTTGAACGAAAACAGAGGCCTTCCCAGGGCGTCCGCTCCGACCACATGCAAGATGTCGTCGGTGAATTCCTCCGTCCCACCGACAGTCTTGACTTGGCCCCAGTCACTATCGAACAGATTCAACAGGTTGTAGATCCCGATTTCCAACGTCACGAGGTTGTTGCCCCACGCCGGGAGTGCCTGGCGGATATTGGCGTCGAGGAAGTTTTGCCACGGATTTCTGCAGGTGTTCCGCAGCATGATGGTACCCCGCTGACTATTCAGACAGCTCTCTTCCGCAATCCATTCGTTGAATGCATCGGCGTCAGCCTGGCTAACGAAGGAAATGCTTTGGTCCGCCGCCGACCGCATGAGGTAGATAGGGTCATTTTCGTTGGTCCCGTCAGCATTGAGATCCCCCGCCCTGCTCGATCCGCCCGGCGGGGCACCAGCCACGTAGGTGTACGGCTGCCCCGATTGGCCGATGTAAATCAACGAGAACTGGGTCGACCACCGATCCCACGGGAAAACGTAGGTCCCTGAGATCGCCACTTTGTTGGGTCGGTCGAAGCTGGATATAGTGACACCCTGAGAAAACTGATCGCCTGAATTCACCCGCCCGCGACGCCAATTGGAAGTAGCGCGACTCGAGGCGAAGCTTTGTACGTCCTTGGATTGCCCGTAGGTGTAGGAGCCGGTCATGTTGAAATTGCGGCCGAACTGCTTGCGCAGCGACACAGAGACGTTCCACGCATAGTTCTCGCTCGTATTGCGCAACTCAAACACACCTTGGCTCCCATCGCCGTAGACGTCCCTGCGGAAAGTCCGTCGGAGTGCTTGTCCATTGGTCGGGTCGATGCCGCCATACATGATCCGGCCGTTTTGGTCGGACCCGACGATTCCATCCCCTACATCGTTGGCTGGCTGGCTATTACCACAGACTCCACCAGTAGTGCTGCAGGGTGCGCTGAGATTCCGATTGACGATGAAGTAGTCGTTGACCCCGCTGCTGAAGATCCCCTCCAGGGTGAGGATGAAGTTCTCCGGCAGGCGACGGTCGTAGGCCAAATTACCGCGGAAAACCTGGGGGAACTTGGTATTGCCGGCGATGATGTCCACCTCGCCGAGGAAAGTCCCGTCACCTACACCCGTCCCGGTCCCGGCTCCGCCCGGTCCGTCGCATACCAGCGTGGGACTGGTCGCGCTCGCGTTGAACGCCGGTGTTACGGTGTTCGGGGCGTTGTCACACTCCAACAAGCCAAGCCCTGTTCCGTTGTTGGCGTAGGCGTTGGACATCCATACGTAGGCAGGAGTCCCGGTGAAAATACCGGCGCCGCCCCGAAGCTGCTGGTTTCCCAGGCCATCGATGTCCCAATTGAAGCCAGCGCGCGGGTTCCACAGCGCCTGGCTGGAAGGAACTTGGGGATCGTCGAAATCGGCGATGGCCTGTGCTGCGTAGGTCGGTTGATCGGGGAAGATGGGAATATCGACCCGGAGTCCGTAGGTCAGGTTGAATTTGGGCGTGATCTGCCACTGATCCTGGACGTACAACCCAATGATGGCAGAATTGAAAACCGCGGGAATGCCTCCGCCAAGATCACCACCGACGTCGTACTGATTGGCGTCGCCCGCCTGCCCAGTCACGAACGATGCAAGGTCATCGTATTGCCACACACCAAACGATTGTTGGGCAAACAGATTGTTCACCTTGTAGAACTCGTTTCGTGTCCCGATGGTGATCCGGTGGTCTCCTATCGGTTTCAAGGTGAAATTGTCCGTCAGCTCCCAGATATCCTGATCGAGGGCGTTGCCCATGGAAAACGACTCGGCGCCGGCCCTGAGAGCGTATCCATCACCCGCGGAGTCGGTGAAACCACCGACGGTGATCTGGGGCTCGATGACGGCCGGGTCCCGGTTATCCCTGATCCGGTTGTAGCTCAAGCGGAATTCGTTCGAGGAGCCGTTGGTGAAATTCGAGAACAATTGCAGTGATGGATTGTGGGTCTCGTTGTTGAACCGGTAGGCGTTGTTGTCCAGACGGAAAGCACCGCCACGGGAGTCCCATTGGTTGAAAACATCATCTGCCGCCTCATTGTATGAATAGCGAAACACCAGCCGATTGTTGGTCGACAGCAGCCAGTCTGCCCGGGCGGTCAGGTTCGTCAGCGGATTGTCCTGGGTAAACAATCCGGCGGAACCGGGCGTCAACCCCTTGCTTACAAGAGCTGCGTTGAACGCGTCGACATCCGCCTGATCAGGCACCACCCCTGCCCCACCCGTAGCGGGACCCGGGGCCGGCGTCGAAGCCCGCTGGAATTCGGCATCCAGAAAGAAGTGTGCCTTGTTCTTCTTGATGGGACCACCCAGCGTGGCGCCAAACTGCCAGGTCTCGAACTCTGTGTCACCAAGAGGTGAACCGGCAAGGCCCTCGTTTCGAAAGTAGCCGAACACGGAAGCTTGCAATCGGTTGGTACCGTTCTTGGTGATCGCGTTTATCAACGCACCGGTAAAATTTCCCTGGCGAACATCGTATGGCGCCAGCTCTACCTGGTACTCCTTGACAGCCTCAAAACCGATCGGCTTGCCTCGGGCCTGACCTCCGGATGTGCCCGTCGACCCCAGGCCAAAGCGGTCGTTGACGGTCGAACCGTCGATCTGGATGGTATTGAACCGATTGTTCTGCCCGATGGCGCTTACGCCGAGCCCCTGGTTTTCGTCCCGATTGACGATCTGAGGCGTCAATCTCGCAAAGTCAATAAACCGGCGGTCGAGTGTTGGCAGGTCGGCCAGTTGCTCGCCGGTGATCGTCGTGCGAGTCCCCTGCCGCGTCGGCGCAAACTCCGCAACCATGGGATCAGCCACTACCAAGATGTCTTCCAACTCAATCACGACAGCATCCAGGCTGGCATTGAGACGGAAAGTCTGACCCAAAGCGATGAAGATCCGCTCCTGGACGACCGGCCGGTAGCCGATCTGCCGTATCCGCACCGTGTACGGACCACCCGGCTCGAGACCCTGCACGGTGAAAACGCCCCGGACGTTGGTCACCGCCGTGGTCC
>JBDHMR010000160.1:2387-9128 GCA_039656035.1 Gemmatimonadota bacterium | reverse complement strand
TTGGCGGCCCGCTCCGTACCGGAGCCTTGGCTACGCTCGGCTTGATGGATGGCCTGGTAGAACTCCGCGGCGGACGCGTAGCGTTTTTCGGGGTCTGCATTGAGTGCCCGGCGCAAGACCTGCTCCAGGGCGGGGCTCACGTCCGGCCGTTCGGTCCTGAGCGATGGGATCAGATTGTTGGTCTGCTTGGCGAGCACCTGCTCCGGAGTGGCGCCGTCGAACGGCGGATACCCCAACAGTCCGTAATAGGCCACGGCCGCCACGCTGTAGATGTCGGTGCGTTGGTCCACCGGCTCCCCGAGGAGTTGTTCGGGGCTGGCGAATTGTGGCGTGCCGCTCCGGCTGGTTGCCCCGCCGAATCCCGCTTCACCCCTCAGGGCCAAGGCGAGTCCGAAGTCGGTGATCCGGAGACTTCCATCACGCTCAAGCAGCATGTTCTCCGGTTTGATGTCGCGGTGGATCAACCCCGAGCCGTGGGCGTGGGACATTGCCGACAGAGCCTCCCGCAGGATGCGCAGCAACTCTTCGAGTGGAAGCGGACCGTCCCGGTCGACCAACTGTGCCAAGTTGGGGCCATTGACTAGTGCCATGGTGTACCACAAGAGCCCCGACCTGCTGGCGATGTCGAAGATGTTTACCACGTTGGGATGCTGCAGCCCGGCGGCGAGTTGGGCCTCGCGGCGGAAGCGTTCCACGCCGGATGGATCGGTAGTCATGCTTGGGTGCAACACCTTCAGTGCCACTTCACGTTCCAAGTGCAGATCTCGCACGCGGTAGACGCGTCCGAAGCCGCCGGCACCGAGGAGACCGAGCAACTCATAGTCATCGCCCAGAGCTCTCCGGAGCCGGTTCTCCCACACATTGGGATCCTCGATGGCCATTAGTTCGCCCGGCATGGGAGTCGGTCGTGTCCAAGCCGCATCAAACGCGCCGGCCTCGGCGGCGAAGTGTTCCAGCATCTCACCAGTCGAGAAATACCGGTCCTCAGGCGCGGCTTGGAGAGCCCGGATCAGGATCTCGGTGATGAGTCGAGGGCACACCGGGCGGAGATCGGATGGGGACACGAGCTGCCGCGGGTCGAGGGGTGGAACCTGCCCGGTAACGGCATAGTACAGGACGGCGCCAGCGGTGTATACGTCGCTTGCGGGGTCACCGGTTTGGCCGTCGCGGACCTCAGGGGCCATGAACGAGAGGCCACTGGGGACTAGTCCCTCCGGGATGGCATCGAGATTGGGACTGGCAAAGCGGAGGTCGGTGACCGTGCTCCGGCCGACGGTGTTGATGAGGATGGCGCCGGGGACGAGCCGACGCACCACCATGCCACGCTCGTGTGCGTGTTGCAGGGCGCTCAGGACATCCCGCGCGAGACCGTGCACCACGGGAATGGGCCTGGGTCCACGGTCCACTGCGTCAAGCAGACTCTCGCCGTCGATCCAATTGCCGATGCGGAAGGCGGTGGGATCGATTATGCCGCCGTCGTATATGTGCCGGATTGCGTGATGGTCGAGGCGTGCGAGAGTCTCCGCTTCACGAAGAAACCAGGCGCGCGTCGGTGACCCCGGGTCGATCTGGACCCGCATGCTGACTCTTCGGCCGAGCGTCTTGTCGGTGGCCATGAAGAGGGCTCGCTCGGGGGAAAATGCCACCATGCCATCGATGTGATAGCGGTGGCCGAGGGCCGCCATGGCCGCATCGTAGTAGCGGGACTCGGAGTAGGTGGTCATGCAGTGCTACTGGAGGCTGCGACGCCGCTCGACACGATTCTTTGCACCGCAGGCCTCCGTGCTGCACCACCGGCGGTTCTGGCTGGCACTGTCATCGACAAAAAACAAGCCGCACGTATCGCCCGCACATCGGCGGACCTTCTTGCCAGTGTCGGCGAGTGAGCGTGCCGCTGAGAGAACGATGGCGTCGCTGGCGTGGGTGGAGTGGCCCGGCGCAAACTGGACGTGCCACTTCCCCTGGGTCCGGATGAGCTGGAAGTACCCCGCTGCCTGGGCCAGGAACTCATTGATCACTTCCACGGCAGATGACGGTGCCTGGCGTCCGGAGGCCAGGACTTCGGCCAGGCCGGCGAGCGTGGCTCGCAAGTCCAGCAACTTTCCCAAGGGGATGATGTTGGCATCTGATGAGAGTTTTTGGGCCTTGGCCCAGCGATGATAGGCGGCGAGGTCAGGGAGTCGGTCGGGGGCGTCCGCCTCGCGTCCTTCCCCAGTGTTGACGAAGTCCAACCACAGGGCGTCGCCGAGCAGGATAAATTCGGGATCCGGCATGAATCCTAGCGGCGCTCCGGGCGAGGGTCAGGCCGTCTCGTCGGCGATGGCCACCGTATTCCGGCCGCTGCGCTTGGCATGATAGAGAGCGCGGTCGGCCGAGGCGAGGATGGTGGTGACATTGCTGCCATGCCGCGGTCCTTCCCCGATGCCGAGACTGATGGTTTGGTTGCCGAACTCGGGGTGTTCCTGGCCCATGACCTTGACTTGCTCCTGGACACGGCGAACGAACACCAGCGCCTCTTCGGCCGAGGTCATTGGAAGGATGGCGAGAAACTCGTCGCCGCCCAGGCGGCCGACCGTGTCAAGCGTCCGGCACTGGTCCTGGAGGGTATCGGCCAGGAGTATCAGGAGACGGTCACCCGCGGCATGTCCCAGTGTGTCGTTGACGGGTTTGAAAAGGTCGATGTCGATCAGTACTACGGAGGTGGTCAGTTCGTGGCGTGCGGCACGGGACAGCTCGGCTTCGAGCCGCTCCTCGAGGGCGCGCCGGTTCAACAGCCCAGTGAGCTCGTCGGTGGTGGCTGCGCTGTGGAGCCGCTCCACCAGTTCGGCGTTCTTCAGGGCGATGGCCGCGGCGAACGCGAGTGTTCCCGCCAGTTCGTGCTCGGCCCGGCCATACGGGTGCTCGTTAATCCCCGGGCCCAGCACCAGCACGGCAAGCCGCTCAGCTCCGGCATCGAGTGGTACGACCAGTTCCGTGCCAGCCGGGAGCAGCGAAGCGATGGCAACGTCGTCGCTGGTGGTCACCAGACTGCCGGGTGGGAGCGCGTTCTCGAAGTCGCTGTAGGGGATGGCGCGGGGTGGCTCGGTATCGTCCCGGCTGCGGAACACGGCCGGAATGAATTCATTGCCCGAGGGGCGATAGAGGCAGGCCCACCGGGTGAAGAACACCTCGGACATGAAGTCGAGGATCAGCCGCTCCGTTTCCTCCGATGAATGGACAGATGATAGGAGGCGGGCCACCTGGCGTAGTGCCCGTAGCTGGAAGACGGCGTCGTCGAGGGTGGCCTGTCTCTCGAGCAGGACACCTCGCAGTTCGAGGACCACCGACAATCCCATGGCCAGCGGCACTGCCCCGCGGCCCATCTGCTCGGCGACGGACGGCTCGGCTTTGATGATCACTTCGGTTTCGCCGCTGGCCAGCTGGGCCACCTGGATGGCATCGGCGGCATCGCCTGCCGGGCCGGCGGTCTGCATACCAGTGACGGGGCTGTTCAGGGTGAGCCAGATCTGCTCGCTGTGGAATCGCCGCACCAGCACGTCCCGGCAGCGATCAAACAACTCACTGTCAGAACGGGAGACTCTGCAGGCCGCTGCGAAGGCGGACGGCAGGTTGGCAAGCGCCGGAGACTGGGAAGAAGACATCCCTATATATAACTGAGGAGGAGTGCAGGACCAACGTGATCCACGTCACAGATCGTCAATGTGACTCGCCGATAGACCGGGCGACGGCCGCGCTGGTGGCCCGCAACTGCTCGAGCATATCGCGCCGCCGCCAATCCGAGCGAGTGGCCAGCAGTTCCACCAGCGAGCCATGCCACCACTCGATGTCTCCCAAGCCCACTCCACGCTCAATGGGGAGATACTCGGGCCCCAGCCGCCGGACGATGGTCAGTGACGATCCGCACCAGTGGATCTCATTGGCAGTGACCACGTCCAAGGCTCGTGGATCAGCGTCCAGTAGGTGGACCAGGAATTCCTGCTTGGAGGTGCGCCAGCCGCGCCTCCGGCCTTCGGGGTCGTAGCGGGGCTCGGTCGCGTCCCGCAGGCTCACGAACACAGCCGGGCCGAATTTTTCGTTGACCTTGGCCTCCAAGCCAGAGCGGAGGTCGACGGGGCAGGCGTCCATCAGGCTGAGGAGGACACCGGCGACCACGGTAGGCTCGTCGCACCCGTAGCGCGCCAATGTGACCGCGAGGTTAGCGGACCGATTGGTGGTTGCGGGCCCGAATCCTGTTAGGTCCGGGTGGTGTTTCGCCACGAAGGCGAAGGCGTGGTCGATGGGATCGCTATAGCCAGGGTTCGACATGGTTGTTCCGACGAGGTCAGGGCAGCCCGATGAGCTTATGGGTTTGCAGGCTAAGCCGCCACCGGGGATACCGCAAGCAGTAGTCGACCGCTAGCCGGGTGTTGGCCTCCAGGTCCGGGCCATCCATGGGTTGGAGGGAGAAGTGGTCGAAAGCCAGCCCGGCGAATTGTTCAGGCGGGACCTCCGGCTGTGGGTAGACCAGCTTGAGCTCGTCTCCGGCTTGGACGACGAGTTCGGTCCCGGCCTTGGGACTGACGCACACCCAGTCCAGGCCTTGTGGCGGGGCCACCGTGCCGTTGGTTTCGACGGCCACTTGGAAATCTCGCCCGTGTAGCTCGTCCACAAGATCAGTGTCCAGCTGCAACAAGGGTTCGCCCCCGGTACACACTACGAAAGGTGGCTCCGGCGATGTGGTCCGCCAGAGCGGCCGCCGTCTCGAAGCGGCCCCCGCCGGGCCCATCGGTGGAGACGAAGTCCGTGTCGCAGAACGAACACACGGCCGTGGCGCGGTCCTGTTCCCGCCCACTCCAGAGGTTACACCCGGCGAACCGGCAGAAAACGGCCGCCCGCCCGGTGTGGAACCCCTCGCCTTGGAGGGTATGGTATGCCTCCTTGATAGCGTAACTCACGGGGCACCCGCCGGTTCGGCCCCAGTGCGGTAGCGTACTGGGTCCGTCCGGCCGTTTTCGGCGAATCCCGCCAGGCGCAGCCGGCAGGCATCGCACTGGCCGCAAGCCAGGCCCTCGGGCGACGGGTCGTAGCAGGTGGACGTCAGGCCGAAATCCACTGCCAACTCCAAGCCCCGGCCGATGATTTCGGCCTTGGTCAGAGTGATGAGTGGCACGTGGACCTTCAGGCCGGCGCCCTCAACGCCGGCCTTGGTAGCCAGTGAGGCCATGCGCTCGAAGGCGGTAATATATTCGGGCCGACAGTCCGGGTATCCGCTATAGTCGATGGCGTTGACGCCGATGAAGATGTCCCTGGCGCCGAGCACCTCGGCCCAACCCAGGGCCAGACTCAGGAAGATGGTATTGCGGGCCGGGACGTAGGTGACCGGAATGGACTGGGACATGTCTCCGGGAGAGCGGCCCTTGGGCACCGCCAGATCGCTCGTCAGGGCCGAACCGCCAATGGCCCTCAGGTCCACGTCCACGACGCGATGCTCGACAGCCCCCGCCCGCTCGGCAACGACTCGGGCGCACTCCAACTCCACCTCGTGCCGCTGGCCATAGCGGAAACTGATGGCGTGCGGCGCAAAGCCCATCTCCTTGGCAATTGCCAAGGTGACGGCCGAGTCTAGCCCGCCGCTCAGGAGGACGACGGCGGAGGGGGCCGAGGCAGGGTTGTTGGTCGTGGTCATGACGGTACCAATATCGTCTGAACGCCCTCGAGGACGCTATTGCGGCTGGTACCCAAGGACGTGCCGCAGGGCCTGGAGCAGGGTGGGGTGGTCGAAAGCATAGCCCTGTTCGAGAAGTCGGCCGGGGTGCACCCGAGTGCTGGCGAGGAGGGCCTCGTCGGCCATGCGACCAACGACGATCCGGAGTGCCGGTGCTGGAACAGGGAACAAGGCGGGCCTGCGAAGGAGCCTGGCTAGAATTCGGGTGAACTCTGCGTTGGTGACCGGCGTCGGTGCCACCAGGTTGACCGGTCCGGACACGTCGCTAAGTATGAGGTGGTGGATTGCTCCGACCGCATCGTCGAGCGAGATCCAACTCATCCACTGGCGTCCGCTGCCGAGCCGTCCGGCCAGTCCGGCTCGAAAGATCGGCAGCATCTTTCCCAGCGCGCCTCCTGTTGGGCCGAGGACCACCCCCGTCCTCATTGCCACGACCCTGATGCCGGCTTCGGCGGCGGGCGCCGCTGCTTCCTCCCAATCTCGCGCCAGTTCCGCCAGAAACCCGGTGCCGGCGTCCGCCGACTCGTCGAGGGGCGTGTCTCCGGAGTCGCCGTAGTAGCCGATGGCCGAAGCGGTGAGCAATGTTCTTGGTGGACGGTCCAATCGTGCCAGAGTTCGGGCCAGGAGGTCCGTACCCGCTACCCGGCTTGTCCTGATACGGGTCATTTGGGACGGGGTCCATCGCCGGTCGGCGATGTTCTCACCTGCCAGATGAATGACCGCGTCCAGCCCTTCGAGGCGCGACCGGTCGATGTGCCCCTCGTCGGGCCGCCACCCGATCTCGGTTTCTCTTGGGGGTGTGCGGACGATGGGATGTACGTGGTGGCCACCGTCCTGCAGGAATGCCGTCAGGGCCCTGCCGATCATACCCGTGGAACCGGTAATGGCGATGTCGAGCACCGGGTGCCCTGCCTTGGCGTTTTCCACGTTATCCGATCCCGGCATGAATCCGCTCGTTAGGGATTGACCGGTGGCTGGGTGCCGGAGCGGGATCGTGCTTCGACGGCGGCGGCTTCACCGCTGGCGGCCATGAACAC
>JBDHMR010000160.1:0-2380 GCA_039656035.1 Gemmatimonadota bacterium | reverse complement strand
CAGTTGGTCGAGCGGCCTCCGAACATGGCATAGAGGCCGAACAATACGGCGATGCCCTTGCCCACGGTGGCGGCGATGCGGGTGCCGCGAACCAGTCCCATGCGGTGGGAAAGGATGGCCCGGAGCACGCGGCCTCCGTCCATGGGGAATGCTGGTATCAGGTTGAACACGAGGATATAGACGTTCACCACCAGGAGACTGCTTAGAAACCCGCCACCGAAGGTCATCAAGGATCCAAGACCCATGGGTCCGGTGCCGAACATCTCGAGGAAGAAATACAGGGCGACTGCGATGCCCAAGGTGATCGCCGGGCCCGCTAGCGCGATGAGCAGTTCCTGACGGGGCTTGTCCGGGAAGTACGCCAGCCGGGCCACTCCGCCTATGGGGAGGAGGACGACGTCTCGCGTTGGAATGCCGAAACGACGCGCCATCAGGACGTGTCCGAATTCGTGGAGTACCACGCAGCCGAATATGGCGAGCACCAACGCCACGCTGAAGGCCGCCGCCGCGGGGCCGCCGTATGTCCAGTCACGATATCCCACCCATATCAGCAGGAGGAAGAACGTGACGTGGACCTTGAGGTCTACCCCTGCAATCCGGCCAATCGTGAATGAGGAACCCATGACGAATCTCCGAGCGGGGTTTCCGGGGGCGTGCCACGCGAGCGTGGTCATTGGCGATAGCGGATGGCGACGGTGGTGATCGCCAACATCGTACGGGCGACGCATGCGTCGCCCCTACGGACCATGGAATACGATCCGAACCAAAGGTTTCGGTCCATGGGGGTGCGCCGGCCACATTCATGTCCCAAAAACAAAACGCCCGGACCGCTATATGCTGGCCCGGGAGTTGGTTTCCGGATTTGCTCACCCAGGCCGGAACCCCTGGGGCCCTTTCGGGCTATGTTTCGAATTGCGAGAACGATAGTCGGCTCGGGCCTCCTTGGCAACCCTGTATCCAGAACCGCGGCCGCGGCGTAGATTGAGCGACCTCGCCGGTCCAGGAGCGTTGCGATCACCGGAAAACCATCCACCAGCCCGTACCTCGTGGCTGGACAGCTTCCCGCCGACGCGAAACCAGCATGGCGCCCGTCGGATGCCGAGGCCATGTACAACATGGTACGGTGGGGCCTGGGGTACTTCCGGGTCAACCAGGAGGGTCATGTCACGGCCCATCCCGGTTCGGATGCCGCCGAAGGCGTCGACCTCCATCGATTGGCCATGGACCTGACCGAGCAGGGCGTCAGACTGCCCGTGCTGCTCCGATTTTCCGACATCCTTCGGGCCCGTATCGGGGAAGTAGCCGGGGCCTTTTCCTCGGCTATCGACGAGTTCGACTACCGGGGCAAGCACAGCCTGGTCTATCCCATCAAGGTCAACCAGCAGCGCCATGTGGTGCAGGAGATCATCGAGTTCGGCGAACCTCACGGTGTGGGTCTCGAGTGCGGCAGCAAGGCCGAACTCCAGGCCATTCTTGGACTGAGCGACACGCCGAGTCATGCGATCGTGTGCAATGGCTACAAGGACGCCGAGTACCTGCGCTTGGCGTTCATTGCCCAGCGGCTCGGCCATCAGGTGTTCGTAGTGTTGGAGCAACTGCGCGAACTCGATGCCTTGATCGAGGCGGCAGAGGAGGTCGGGGTCGAGCCGACCATGGGCGTGCGCATCAAGCTGGGGACTGAGGGAGCCGGCCGCTGGGCCAAGAGCGGGGGAGAGCAGTCCAAGTTCGGGCTAGGCCCGGCTGTTCTTCTCAGATTGCTCGACCGGCTTCAGGCTGATGGCCGCCAGGCCTGGCTCCAGATGATCCACTTCCATCTGGGGAGTCAGATTACCGACATCCGGACGATCAAGGGAGCCTTGGAGGAGATCGGCAGGTACTACACCGGACTCCGGCGCATGGGCTTTCCCATCTCGCACGTGGACGTCGGTGGCGGGCTTGGCGTGGACTACGACGGTTCGCGCTCCACCGCGGCCGGCAGCGTCAATTACTCCATTCGAGAATACGCCAACGATGTCATCTTCACCCTGGGGTCCGTGTGCCGGGCGGCCGGCCTCCCCATGCCCGACGTCATTACCGAGTCCGGGAGGGCGGTGACGGCCCATCACGCGCTCCTGCTGGTGGACGTCATCGACGTGGAGACCCCCTCCATTCCGGAGCGGCCCGTCATCGCACCGGACGCTCACAGTCTGCTGTGCGAGATGGAGGAGAACCTCGTCGACATCGACCACGACCGGGTCGTCGAGGTTTACCACGACGCGGTGTTTGCCAAGGGGCGGGCACGGGACCTGTTCGATTCCGGTGTGCTCACGTTGGTCGAACTGGCGCAGGTCGACCAGTTGTTCAGGGCCACGCTGAGCGCCGTCCGGGATGTTGCCGGGAC
>JBDHMR010000159.1:0-4786 GCA_039656035.1 Gemmatimonadota bacterium | reverse complement strand
AAACGTGGCAACGGTTCAACCTGAACCACCGGAAGACATCATCTATCCGGCCACGATCCCGTTCCTGCTGGTCCATTTGGCCGCATTGGCCGCAATTTGGACCGGTGTAACAGTCGAGGCCGTCCTGGTGGGAGTGGCTCTCTACGTCATCCGGATGTTTGCCGTGACCGCCGGCTACCACCGGTATTTCTCGCATCGGACGTTCCAGACCAGCCGTCTAGGGCAGTTCTTGCTCGCGTTCCTGGCCCAGACCACCGCCCAGCGAGGCGTACTGTGGTGGGCCGCCAAGCACCGGCACCACCACCGCTACTCCGACTCACCGCAGGACGTGCACTCTCCGCGGCATCACGGTTTCTGGTACTCGCACGTGGGGTGGATCTTCACCCAGCGTCACGGTTCCGTGGACTATCGCCAGGTGCCGGATCTGGCCAAGTACCCCGAACTCCGCTTCCTCGACCGCCATCAGTATTTCCCGGCGACGGTCCTCGGCGTAGCCGTTTGGCTGTGGCTCGGTTGGCCCGGGTTGGTGGTCGGATTCATTTGGAGTACCGTGGCGCTGTTCCACTGCACGTTCTTCATCAATTCGCTGGCCCACCAGGCCGGCACCCAACGCTACGTCACGGGCGACGACTCCCGTAACAACTGGTGGCTGGCGGTAATCACTCTGGGCGAGGGTTGGCACAACAACCACCACGCCTACCAGTCGTCCACTCGTCAGGGATTTCGCTGGTACGAGATCGACATCACCTACTACGTGTTGCGCGTTCTTTCGTGGACGCGGATCGTGTGGGACCTGCGGTCACCGCCGCCAGAGGTGATCAACAATGAGCAGCGCCTGGGGCGTAGTGTGATCGAGAAGGTCTCGCGTCAGCTGGCGGCGTCGTTCCCCATGGAACGTATTTCGGCCGAGGTGCACGCCGCGCTTGAGCGCACACCGAGCCTCGATGAGCTTCGGGAGAAGGTGCGAGCGGCTTCTGATCACGCCCACGTGGTCCTGGCGGAGTTGGAACTCCCCCAAATCCCCAGCCTTGATGAGATTCGCGAGCGTGCCCGCGAGAAGCTGGTGGCGACGCCATCGCTCGACGATATCGCCGAGCGGACCAGGGAGTTGCTGCTGGAAATGTTGGCCGTTCGTTTGGAGCTCACTCCACAGAGCGCCTAGCGCGGCTACCGCTGGCTCAGCCGATCCCGTGCTTCGGGGTCGGCCCGGTGCCACACGAGATCCAGCTGGGCCTCCGCCCGGGCCGCGGTCCGCTCGTCTCCCGCCAGGGCGGCGGCCATGCTCAACCCCAGAAGTGATCGCGAGCGCTTGGGAGCCAGGAGCAACGCGGCCTGAAACTCCCTGCTGGCTTCCGTCGGCCGCTTGAACGCGAGCAGCATCTCACCCATCAATTCGTGCGTTGGTTTCACAATATCGGGTGGCCCGAATTCCAGCGGCAGTCCGTCCTCCAGCAGCGTGGCCTCACGCGCCGCCAGAAGAGCCTCGTCCATCAGTCCGGCGTCATACGTCAACATCGCTTCCAACTCGAGTTGCAGGATTCTGGGAATCGCCGCGGCGTTGGGAGTTTCGTCCTCGCCCGGTTCATCCGCGATGACGCCCAATACTCCCAGAAAATGCCCCGCCGTTTCCCGGCGCCCCAACCTGAGTGCGGCGTACCCGTGGGTAAATGCGTCAATGGCCCGGTCGCGGCGGCTGGCGTCGGTCAATTCGATTTCCCACCCCAGGACCTGATCGTCCCACCGCTCGCTACCGAAGATGTATCGAGCCCGCATGCGGGCCATGTAGCTGCGCTGCCCGGACCGGGCATCGTCGGGGAGATTGGCCCACGCCACCACCAACAGGTCCACGGCGTCGCTATAGCGTCCCTGCTGGATCAAGCCGTAGTTGAGCCAGGCGGTGTAGTGACCCGGCCCACGGTGGGTCAGTTCAACCGCCGTTTCGTTTCGCTCCACCACTTGATCCCACATCCCCAGCGCCAGGAAAATATGGCTCGTCATATGCATCGCATGCGGGGCGTTTGGAGCGATGTCGGAGTAGGCCCACGCGGCCCGCAGGCCGAGCGGCGCGTGCAGCGCGTCGTCGAACGAGTGAATGACGTAGTGCGCCCCACCGGGATGGTCTGGGTTCACCCGCCGAATGTCCTCGGCCAACGCCCCGGCTTTCATGTACGACGAATAGTCCCGCACACCTTGGTTCAGCCCCAGTAGAGACAGTGAGTAGAACGCCTGCGCTTCGAGGTCCTCCGGATATCGCAGGGCCAAGTCGTGCATGGCATACATGTACGCCGTATCCCGCTTGGCCTTGGGCCCGTCGGCGAACAACGTCTCCACCGCCTGCAGATACATCCGCTCCCTCTCCGTCGGGGCGGTGGCCAGACGGTCCTCCGGGGTCGCACCCAGTTTCGTCAATGCGGCCATGGCCTGGGCTCGGTAGCGCCGGTTCCACACCGGGTGGTTCCGCGTCATCGCCTCACCCCAATAGGCCATGGTGAACGAGGGATCGACTTCCTGCGCCTCCCGGAACGCCTCACGGGCGCTTTCATATTCGAAGCTATGCAAGTACAACACGCCGCGGACAAACGATTCCTGCGCCGCCACCGGCCCGGAAGTCGGGAAGTTGATCCTTCCCAAACGAGGTTCTTGCGCCTCGAGCGCGACTCCCCCAGCAAGGCACAACAAAACAAGACAATTCAGATAACGCATCATGACCCCAGTGAGTGAATTCGCTTTCGATCAAAACCTACCATCTTACCGCCTTACCGCCCTACCGCCTTCAACAAAAATCTTCCCTACTACGTAACCCCATTCCAGACCGCCATCTTGCCGCATTCGTAATTCCAGCGCCTTCCCCCCGCCGGCCTGAAAATACTCGATTCGAACAGGGTGGTAGCCGGCTGCCAGCGCCACCATCCCGTGCTTGGCGCGGGCCGAGTGCAGGCCATCGTGATCCACCACCAGGGTGTCGGCCAGCCACAACCGGCTCCCGTCGTCCGACAGCAGCTCGAATTGATAGACACCGTCCGCCGCCACGTGCAGTAGTCCAGACAGCCGAACGGCGAACCCCTCCGGCGGTTCGTCGCCCACCAGTTCCACGTCCGAAACTATGCGCTCCCGTGCCGGAGTCTGGGCGCCAAGCTGCTCGAGCGAACGCAGTCGAGCGTCGAAATACTGGTACCGCAGCCCGGGTTGAATGGTGGTGGTGTCGACTTTCACGGCCGGTCGCAATGTCCCCCTGCGGACAATGGCCGCACTAGCGGGGCTGGTACGGCCACCCGGCAGGAACACCCGGGCCGTCAACGTTACGCCTTCGGCCGGAACGGCGATCACCAGGCCATCCTGGTACTGGGTCGAAGTGGTGTCCGGATCGCTGCCGTCCAGCGAATAGCGGATGACCGCGTACGGCATCATGGTGGACAGCGTAAGCGCGTATTCCGGGGCCAGACTCAACCGGTCCACTCCCAGGCCATCGACTTCCGGCACGCGGTAGTTCACTCCAAGGCGGTCGAGTTGTCCAAGCTGGAGGGGCAGCCGGCGGCGAAACATCTCCCAATCACGTGCCTTCGCAGGCGACCAAAGCACCTCCGCAAGCGCCAGCATCCGGGGAAGCGCCATGTATTCGACGTGCTCTTCTGTGGTGATGTACTCGGTCCACACGTTGGCCTGTGCGCCGATTACGTGCCGGGCCTCAACTGCTGTCAGCTCCTCCGGCACCGGTTCGAAGCGGTAGACTTTTTCGAGCGGCGTGTAGCCACCGATCGCCAGAGGCTCGAACCGGGGGTCACCCTGGTAGTGATCGAAGTACACGTGGCTCCCGGGAGTCATGATCACATCGTGTCCCTGCCGGGCCGCGTCGATGCCGCCGGCCATTCCGCGCCACGACATTACCGTGGCGTCCGGCGCCACACCGCCTTCCAGTATCTCGTCCCAACCGATCAGCCGCCGGCCATTGGCGTTGAGGAACCGCTCGATCCGCTGAATGAAGTAACTCTGCAATTCATGCTCGTCTTCGAGGCCTTCCCGCCGAATTACGGCCTGGGCCAGGTCACTCTCTCGCCAGCGCCGCTTGGGAGCCTCGTCGCCACCGACGTGAATGAACTCCGACGGGAACAGGTCCATTACCTCCCGCAGTACATTCTCCAGGAACTCGAACGTCGTCTCACTGGGGCAGTAGATGTCCTCGAACACACCCCAGCGGGTCCCCACCTCGAACGGGCCCGGCGTACAGGCCAATTCCGGATAGGCCGTCAACGCAGCCAAGGAGTGCCCCGGCATTTCGATTTCGGGAACGATCGTCACGAACCGGTCCGCGGCGTAGGCGACTATGTCCCGCACCTCATCCTGAGAATAGAAGCCGCAATACTGCGCCCCGTCCCCCACATAGGGATCGAAGTTCTTCTCGACCATCGTCTCGGTTCGACACGACCCGACGTCGGTCAGCCGCGGATACCGTTCGATCTCGATACGCCAACCCTGATCTTCGGTCAGATGCCAGTGGAAAGTGTTGAACTTGTATCGCGCCAGGAGGTCTATGTACCGCTTGATGAACGCCACGGGGAATACGTGTCGGCCCACGTCGAGGTGCATGCCGCGGTATCCGAAGCGAGGCTGGTCGTCGATGATCACCGCAGGGAGCGTCACCGAGTTATCCCTGCCCGGTGTTATCAGTTGCCCCAAGGTTTGCAATCCATGGAACAGCCCCGCCGGGTCAGGAGCGGTCACCACCACACCGGTTTCCGCTACGCGCAATCGATAGGACTCCGCAGCGCCGGACCCGGCGAGCGACAAC
>JBDHMR010000158.1:0-4808 GCA_039656035.1 Gemmatimonadota bacterium | reverse complement strand
ACAAGGAGCAGATGGATGCCCTGGACGACATGTACCTGGCGGTCGAAGACATGCGACCGGTCGGCATCAGTCTGGAGCACCTGCTCCACCCGATCCAGGCGTTCCTGATTCTTCCTGTGTTCGCCCTGTTCATGGCCGGAGTTCCACTCGGGGGGAATTCGACCGGGGTGCTTACCAGCCCCGTTAGTCTTGGCGTCATCGCCGGTCTGGTGATCGGCAAACCCGTCGGCATCCTGCTGTCCGTCTGGCTGGCCATCAAGTCCGGGCGTGCCGCCTTGCCTGCTGACTTGCGATGGGGGCATTTGCTCGGCGCCAGCATGTTGGCCGGTGTGGGGTTCACCATGTCGATCTTCATTAGCAACCTGGCGTTCCCGCTCGACGAGGCCCTCATTGCTCAGGCGAAACTTGGTGTGTTGCTGGCCTCCGTGTTGGCCGGTGTCATCGGATTCGTCATCCTCAAAAAAACCTTACCGGCAGTGTCAGAATGACTATGTTTTCGAGGTGGTTATCGCGTCATGCCGAGTTCGCACAAGGAGCAGTCCTGATGGCCAGGTTGATGTTTGCGTGTGTTATTCTCGCCGGGTGGTCCTCAGCCGCGGTGGCTCAGGATGTGGATCCAAGGCCTACCATCGTGATCGGCGTCGTGGAGGAGGGGGCCGCCCCGGGCAACGATGTGGTGACCAGGGTCGAAGCCGAGCTCGATCGTTTGCTTCGCCGGCATAACGTGGTGTTCAAGCGCGATCCGGCGTTCCAGGCGGGGTGGGATCCGACGAGGATGCGGCTGGCGGTCCAGGCGGCCCTCGACGATCGGGATGTGGACATCGTCCTTACCATCGGCGCGCTGGCGAGTCAGGCAGCCGGTCAAGTCGTCCGCACGAAACCCGTTGTCACGACGTTCATTCAACGACCCGACCTGTTCGACATCCATCAGTCGACCGATGATCTCGCGATAGGATCGAACCTGGTAATCGTGTCAAACCCGCTGCGCGCCGACAGCGAGCTACGGCAACTGCTGGCGCTCGTCCCGGCAGATACCGTGGCTTTGGCCGTGGAGGCCGCCTACCTCTCGGGCCTCACGTCGCTCACAGCCGAAGTGGAAGCGTTGGAGGTCGCTGTCGGCATTACGGTGCTCCTGTGGCCGGTGGATCCCGCGATACAACCTGACAGCGCACCCCCCGGGGTCAAGGCAGTTGTCCTGGGCCCGACACCGCGTCTGGCCCCGGTGCAACGCCAGGCGCGGATCGAACTGTTGGCCTCCTTCGGACTCCCCAGCTACAGCCTGGAGGGGCTGCCGGATGTGGAAGCCGGGGCCTTGCTGACACGCACTCCCGATCAGCGGACGCAACAAGCGCGACGGGTGGCGCTCAACCTCAGCGAGTTGATCCGCGGGACAGGGAGTTCTGTGCTCCCGGTGTTTCTTTCGGTAGATCCCACCTTGTATTTGAACGGCACCACCGCGGCACGAATCGGCTACTCCCCGAGACTCAGCACCTTGGTTCAGGCCACCATTCTCAACGAAGCGGATCTGCATTTGGCGGAAACCCCGCTGGACCTGGCCGGAGTTCAGAACCTGGTGCAGGATGGCAACGTTTCCTTGGCAATCGTCACCCAGGAAGTGGAGACTTCACGGAAAAATCGACAGCTGTCTTTGAGTCCGCTCTTGCCCCAGATAGTGGCCGTGCCTAACTACCGTGCCTTCGACCCCCAGGGACTGGAGGGCCTCGTTGCCGACCAGGCGTTGAATCTGAGCTTTCAGGCCAGTCAGATGATCTACGACGATCAGCGGGTCAGCAATTATCGATCATCGAAGCGGCTCGAGGAGCGAAGTCATGAGAATAGGGAGACTCAGCGACTCGACGTGATAGGGTCTGCCGGGGAAGCCTATCTGGATCTAGTGCTGGCTCGGCTGCTCTACCGCGTCAACGTCGAGAACCTGAACCTCACCATCGACAACCTGGAATTGGCGCGGCATCGCCTGCAAACCGGGTATTCAGGCCCCAATGAAGTCTTTCGTTGGGAGGCGGAGGTGGCCAAGCGCCGCGGCGACGTACTCGACAGTCAGGCATTGGCCGAGCAACAGCGCATCGGGCTCAACCAGATCCTTGGGGTAGAGCAGACCATCCGCTGGCGGACCCGGGAGATCCAGGTCGACACCGCCAGCTTCTTCTTTGCCGGCATCGACCTCAACGCGCTGCTTACCACACAGCAACAGCTGGCTGCCTTCCGGCAGACCATGGTTGGGCTTGCCCTGGACAACGCTCCGGAACTCCGATCGGTGGGGAAGACGATCGAAGCCCAGAGTATCCAGGTGGGCCAGCGAAAGCGGCGGTGGTTTCTGCCATCGTTCTACCTGAACTTCGATTATCAATACCAGGCGTTCCGCGAGCCGGAGCTCCCCGGGGTCTCCCGCAGCCGCCCGCTGTTCAGCGTCGAGGCAGTATATCCCCTGTTCATCGGCGCCGAACGGGCCTTCGCCGTGGGTCAGACGCAGTCACAACTCACCGAGTTGACCCAACAGGAGCGGCTGACGCGTCAGTTGGTGGAGCGGCGAACCCGGAGGAGCATCCGGCGCCTGGAGAGTTCGTATCCCAACATTCGACTGACGCAGATCCAGTCCGACCGAGCCCGGCGCAACCTGATGGTGGTGCAGGACAAGTACTCCCAGGGTTTGCTGAACGTGACCGACCTGCTCGAGGCCCAGAACGAGAACTTCGCCGCGGAGCAAGGCGCGGCGGCGGCGAACTATCTGTTCCTCATCGACCTCAATGCGTTCGAGCGATCGATCGCCTGGTTTGAAAACGAACAGACCCCCGAGGCCCAGGAGGAATTCGTCGATAGGATTCGCCAGGGACTCACCCCCAGCCTGTCGCAGTAGCGGCGCAACGAGGATGACCGAGGATGCGTAATACATCGATGCTGTTGAGAACGTGGGGTCTTCCCACGGTCCTGCTCGCGGCGGCGGCCTGCGGCGGAGGCGAGGACGCTCCGCTGCCCGAGGTGGTGCGACCGGTGGCCATGCTCACGGTGGGTACAGCTCAGAACCGAGGGTTGATGTTCCCCGGCACGGCGCAGGCCACCGACCGAGCCGACTTGGGCTTCCGGGTGCCCGGGGAACTGCTCGAGCTACCGGTAAACGATGGTGACCGTGTGGTGCGTGGTCAGCTACTGGCCCGGCTGGACCCGATCGACTTCCAACTGGACCTGGACCAGGCCAAGGCCACGTTCGAAAAGGCCGAAGCGGACTACACCCGTTTCAAACGACTGTACGAGCGCGAGGCCGTGTCCCTGGCGGAGGTGGAGGCCAACCGAGCCCAGCGTGACGTGGCCAGAGCCCGGCACGAGCAAGCCCGGAAGAATCTCAGCTACACCGAGTTGAGGGCGCCGTTCTCGGGCCGGATTGGCCGAACGTTCGTGGAGAACTTCGAAGATGTCCGGGCCAAGGAAGTCATCCTCAGCCTGCAGAACCTGAGTGCCGTCGAGATCGTGATCAACGTCCCCGAGCAGGTCCTGGCCCTGTCCCAGGGAGAGGGACGAGACGTGATGGAGGCTGTAGCCACCTTCTCCGCGGCTCCGGATATTGAGTATCCCCTCAGTCTCAAGGAAGTCGCAGCGGAAGCCGACCGCCGGACCCAGACTTTCGCCGCGACCTTCACCATGCCGCAACCGGACGAGATCCAGGTCCTGGCGGGCATGACAGCCCAGGTGTGGGTTCGCACCAAGTCTGGCGGATCGGAACAAGAGACCGTGGAGACGTTTCTGGTTCCGGTCAGGGCGGTGTATGCCGACGACGCGGGCAGCAGCCATGTGTGGGTCT
The DNA here is from genome assembly GCA_039656035.1 of Gemmatimonadota bacterium. Lineage (GTDB taxonomy): Bacteria > Gemmatimonadota > Gemmatimonadetes > Gemmatimonadales > GWC2-71-9 > N074bin45. Next base: position 994 of record JBDHMR010000158.1, on the reverse strand, counting down.
ACGACCCCGAGAGCCACCTGGTGAGGGCACGGCCCGTGACGGTGGGGGAAGTAACACCGCCGGATCACATCCAGATTTTGAGCGGCCTAGTCTCCGGCGAAACCATCGCCATCGCGGCGGTCAACAATCTGCGAGAAGGTATGCAGGTGCGCCCTTTGGATTCCTCGCGGTAAGCGGACGAGTTACCTGATGAATCTCGCCGAATTCTCGCTCAACAAGAAAGTCATCACCTGGACCCTGACCCTGGTGCTGCTAGTCGCTGGGCTCATGACGTTCGGTACGCTCAACCGCTTGGAAGACCCCGAATTCACCATCAAGAACGCCCAGATCATCACGCTGTACCCCGGCGCCTCGGCGGCGGAAGTCGAACAGGAGGTCACCGACCTCATCGAGCAGGCGACGCAGGAGTTGGGTCAGCTCAAGTACGTGGAATCGTGGTCGCGCAGGGGTGTGTCGATCGTCCGGGTGACCATCAAGGACCAGTACGACGCGAGCACCCTGCCGCAGGTGTGGGACGAACTCCGGCGCAAGGTTGGCGACTACCAGGGCAAGCTTCCTCCCGGCGCCGGCCCCTCACTGGTCAACGACGATTTCGGTGACGTATTCGGCATCTACGTAGCCATTTACGGTGAGGGGTACAGCAACGCCCAGCTGCGCGAGGTGGCCAAGCTGTTGCGACGGGAGATCGTACCCATCGCCGAGGTCAAGAAGGTGGTCCTGTGGGGCGTTGAGCCCGAGGTGATCTACGTCGAGATGTCGCGCGCCAAGATGGCGGCCCTGGAGATTTCCCAGGAGGACATCTACCGTGCGCTGTCGGCCAAGAACCTTCCGGCCGAATCAGGCCGGATTCACGTGGGACCCGATTACATCGCCATCAACCCGACCGGCGAGTTCGTTTCGGAACAAGAATTCGGCGACCTGCTCATCCGTAGCCTGGGCGGCGAGGACCTGGTTTTCTTGCGGGACGTCGCCACCGTGCGCCGGGGCTACCAGG
>JBDHMR010000157.1:0-5030 GCA_039656035.1 Gemmatimonadota bacterium | reverse complement strand
GTGCGTACCAGGTTGGGCGCGTCGGTGTCCGAGTTGCTGGCCGACGACGGCTTGCCTCCCGAGATCCGGGTGATTTCCGGATCGCCGCTGTCGGGTAAGTCGACGACCAGGGAGCCGTTTGCCTACGTCGGGCGCTACGACAACCAGGTCAGCGTGTTGTTGGAAGGCCGCGAGCGAGAATTTCTCGGGTGGATCGCTCCAGGCGCCGGGCGGTTCTCGATTTTCCCGGTCTTTCTGTCGAGCCTGCTGCCACGGCGGCGCTTGGCCATGACCACGTCGACACACGGTTCGCCCCGGCCGATCATCCCCAACGGCCAGTACCAGCGGGTGATGCCGATGGACCTGGTTCCCAGCTATCTGCTGAGGGCTCTGGCAGTCGGTGACATCGAGCGCGCCGAAGAACTCGGATGTCTCGAACTGATCGAAGAGGACCTGGCGCTGTGCACTTTCGTCGATCCAGGAAAGAACGAATTTGGTCCCATGCTGCGTAAGAACCTCGAACTGATCGAGAAAGACGGCTGATGCGCGCCCTGCGGTCGTTGATGGATCGGATTGCGCCGGCGTTCGAACACGACGGCCCGCTGGCGTTTCTGTATCCATTCTACGAAGCCACCGACACGTTCCTTTTTACCCCGGGCAAAGTCACCCGCTCGGCGTCGCACGTGCGGGACGGGATTGACCTCAAGCGGATGATGTTCTTCGTCATCATCGCCCTCATCCCATCTATAATCATGGCGCTGTACAACACGGGCTATCAGGCGCAGGTTGCCATCGCCCAAGGCGCCGTGCCACTCGACGATTGGCAGACCGCCCTGTACCTCGGTCTCGGCCTGAACTTCGATCCGTCGAGTGTCTGGCTCACTTCGTTTCACGGGGCGCTGTACTTCGTGCCCGTGCTAATCGTCACCTACGCCACAGGCATGGGTGTAGAGGGTGTGTTCGCGCGCATCCGGGGTCACGACATCGCCGAAGGATTCCTGGTGACGGGAATGCTGATTCCCCTGATCCTGCCACCCACCATTCCCTTGTGGCAAGTGGCTCTGGGAACGGCCTTCGGCGTGGTGTTTGCCAAGGAAATCTTTGGCGGCGTCGGCATGAATTTCCTGAACCCGGCGTTGGTAACGCGGGCCTTTCTCTTCTTTGCCTACCCGGCGGAGATCAGCGGGGAGGCGCCATGGATCGCAGCCAACTTCCAAGGGGTCGACACCTTCACCGGCGCCACCCTGCTGGCGCAATCGGCGGACACGCCCGGCGTGCTCGAGGGGGCCGACTGGATGGCCGCCTTCCTGGGACGGATCCCGGGGTCCATGGGGGAGACGTCGGCGTTGGCCTGCCTGGCGGGGGGGGCCTTTCTGATCGTGACGCGCATCGGGTCCTGGCGGACCATCGCCGGGGTGGTGCTCGGAAGCTGGGCCATGGTGGCATTGCTCAACTGGGCCGGTTCTGACACCAACCCGTTGTTCGCCATGCCGTTCCACTGGCACATCGTGTTGGGGGGATGGGCCTTCGGCGCGGTGTTCATGGCGACCGATCCGGTGTCTTCGGCCTTCACGGCTACCGGAAAATGGGTGTACGGTGTCGGGATAGGCCTGCTGGCAATCCTCATCCGGGTGATCAATCCAGCCTACCCCGAAGGCATGATGCTGGCGATTCTGTTCATGAACATGTTCGCGCCATTGATCGACCATTTCGTGGTGCGGGCCAACGTGCGCAGACGAGAGGCGCGCTATGCAGCCTAGCGCGGGCAGGACCGTCGGCTTCGTCGCCAGCGTGGCGGTCGTGGCATCCATTCTGGTGGCCACCTCGGCCGTGGGCCTGCGGGAGCGACAGGAGTTCAACGCCACTCTGGATCTGCGCAAGAAGGTCCTCACCGTGGCCGGCCTGATGCCGCAGGGCGGCCTTTCGAACGCCGAGATCACCGAGCGGTTCGAGCGCAACATCATCCCTGTGGTGCTGACTCTCTCCACCGGCGTGCCCGACGACACCATCGATCCGGATAGCTTCGACCAGCGCGAGGCCACGGTGGATCCGACCACCAGCCGCCCGGCGCCGCCCAACGCGGCGCGGCTCACCCGGCTGCCGATCCACGCTCAGGTGTTCCATGTGGTCGAGGACGGAGCCCTGACGGCCGTCATTCTGCCGATCGTGGGCCCGGGGTTGTGGTCGACGATGTACGGGTTCATTGCCCTTAGCCCCGACCTGCTAACCGTGACCGGCTTGACGTTCTACGAGCACGGCGAGACGGCCGGCCTCGGTGGAGAGATCGACAACCCCCGCTGGCTGGGGTTGTGGCAAGGCCGGCAGGTGTTCGACGAATCGTGGACGCCGCGCGTCACGGTCATCAAGGGAGCGGCGGGACCGCCGGAGGACGATCCGTACTCGGTTGACGGCCTGGCCGGCGCGACCATCACCGCACGTGGCGTGACCGACACCATCCATTTCTGGCTCGGCCCCGACGGATTCGGACCCTATCTCGCCTTCTACCGTCAGGAAGCGGGCATCTCGTGACCAAACAGGAACGACAGATCCTGCTGGATCCGCTGTTCGACAACAACCCCATCACCCTGCAAGTGTTGGGCATCTGCTCGGCACTGGCGGTGACGACCCAAATGGCCACAGCGGCCGTCATGGGCCTGGCGGTGTTGTTCGTCATGGCGGGCTCCAACCTGATCGTGAGCCTGATTCGCAAGCGGATGCCGGGCAGCGTCCGCATCATCATCGAGCTGACCATCATCGCCTCGCTGGTGATCATCGCGGACCAGGTGTTGAAGGCGTACGCCTACGACATCAGCAAGCAGTTGTCGGTGTTCGTCGGGCTGATCATCACCAACTGCATCGTCATGGGCCGAGCTGAGGCCTTTGCCATGCACAACGGCCCGCGCCTGAGCCTGCTCGACGGTATCGGAAACGCGGGAGGGTATGCGGTGGTGTTGTTGGCCGTGGCGTTTTTCCGGGAGTTGCTCGGCGCAGGGCGCTTGTTCGGGTATGCGGTCATGTTGCCGACCACCCAAGGGGGATGGTATCCCACGAACGGGCTCATGGTCTTGGCGCCGGCCGCCTTTTTCTTGATCGGGATTTTCATCTGGGTATTGCGCGTGTGGAAGCCGGCACAAAACGAGGAGGACTTCAGTGTTGGAACATTATTTGAGCCTGGCGACGAAGAGCATATTCGTTGAAAATCTGGCGCTAGCGTTCTTCCTGGGCATGTGCTCGTTCCTGGCCGTGTCCCGGAAGGTCAGTACCGCCATCGGGCTCGGGCTGGCGGTGATCTTCGTTCTGGGGATAACCGTTCCGATCAACCAACTGAACAATGTTCATATTCTCAAGCCCGGGTCGCTGTCATGGCTCCCGGGCGGCGCCGCGATCGACCTGTCGTTCCTGACGTACCTGTTCATGATCGGCACCATCGCCGCTTCGGTGCAGATCGTGGAAATGGCCATCGACCGGTTCGCCCCGGCGCTGTACAACGCCCTGGGCGTGTTTCTGCCGCTCATCGCCGTCAACTGCGCCATCCTGGGTGGTTCGCTATTCATGGTTCAGCGGGACTACACCCTGGGGGAAGCCACGGTTTACGGGGTGGGATCGGGTGTCGGATGGGCTCTGGCGGTGATCGCGCTGGCCGCCATCCGCGAGCGGATGACTTACAGCGACGTGCCGGCGCCACTGCGAGGCCTGGGGATCACCTTCATCGTGGTCGGATTGATGTCGTTGGGATTCATGGCCTTTTCCGGCATCCAACTCTAGCCGTGCCCGGACCGACAGCATGACCACGATCGTCTTTGGTGTGCTGATCTTCACGGGGATCATGCTGGCGCTGGTCGGCTTGCTGCTGGCCGCCCGGCGATTCCTGGTGCCGAGCGGATCCGTGACCATTACGGTCAACGGGGGTGGCGAGCACGACCTGACGGCGGCGCCGGGATCATCCCTGTTGGACATCCTGTCGGCCGGCGGCATCCTGGTGCCTTCGGCCTGCGGGGGCCAGGGCACCTGCGGCGTCTGCCTGGTCAAGGTCCGGGAGGGCCGCGGGAGGCTGCTTCCCACCGAGACCGGGCATATAACCCGAGGGGAGGGCCGGGACGGGTGGCGCCTCTCATGTCAGGTGAAGGTCAAGCAGGACATCGCCGTGGAGATTCCGGCGGAGGTGTTCGACGTCCGGGAGTGGCGTTGCACCGTGCGCTCCAACCACAACGTGGCGACTTTCATCAAGGAACTGGTACTCGAGTTGCCACCGGGCGACACTGTGCCATTCCGGGCGGGCGGGTACATCCAAATCGCGTGCCCACCCCACGAAGTAAACTTTGCCGACTTCGACATAGACGAAATCTACCGAGCGGATTGGGATCACTTCGACCTGTGGCGCTACCGCTCCCGGGTCAGCGAGACCGTGACACGCGCCTACTCGATGGCCAACTACCCCGATGAGCACGGCATAATCATGCTGAACGTCCGGATCGCTACGCCACCGCCGGGAGTGTCCGATGCCCCGCCGGGCATCATGTCGTCCTACATTTTCGGTATGAAACCCGGCGACGAGGTGAACATCACCGGTCCGTTTGGTGAGTTCTTTGCCAGAGACACCGACAATGAAATGGTATTCATCGGTGGAGGTGCCGGAATGGCGCCGATGCGCTCTCACATTCTGGATCAATTCCTGCGCCTGCATACCGACCGCAAGGTCAGTTTCTGGTACGGCGCGCGGGAGTTCGATGCCCTGGCCCGGGAACACGACAATTTCGAATGGCACTTGGCGTTGTCGGAGCCGCTACCTGAGGACGAGTGGACCGGCGCTACCGGATTCATCCATCAGGTACTACACGATGAATACCTCGAAGATCATCCAGCGCCGGAAGACGCAGAGTACTACATGTGCGGTCCGCCGATGATGAACGACGCTTGCAAGAAGATGCTCAACGACATGGGCGTGGAACCGGAGAACATCATGCTCGACGACTTCGGCGGCTAGCATGGGACCACGACCCGTACTGACGGCCCGCGGGGCTCTGCTCCTGACGACGGGCATCCTCGTCCTC
>JBDHMR010000156.1:0-4849 GCA_039656035.1 Gemmatimonadota bacterium | reverse complement strand
GCGGGCGATTTCTTCCACTCTGTCAGGCCTACCAACCAGGCGATCATCTTCGCCTTCCAGCAACTCCAGCGAATCCGCAACGCGCTCCCCGAGACCAAGATCATTCTGTTGGCGGGCAATCACGACACGCCCCGGTCGCGTGAAACGGGGGGAATCATCACCCTGTTCAGCGAGATCAATGTTGAGGTGGTTGTCGCGGAAGAAAAACGGTTGGTGTTCCCGGAGCTTGATTTGTCAGTGTTGGCCGTACCGTACCAGGCTCTGCTGGGAGAGATACGGCCGGACCTGCAACCCGACGGGAGCGCGCGCTTCGAAGTGCTCGCCATGCACGCGGAAATCGAGGGGACATTTCCCTCCGACAGCGGTACCGCCGAATACGGTGGGGCGTTGGTCAAGCCAGCCGATTTCGATGCGGCCGCGTGGTCCTACGTGGCGTTGGGGCACTACCACGTGCAGTCCCAGCTGGCGCCGAACATGTGGTATAGCGGGGCACTGGAATACACCAGCAGCAACCCCTGGGGCGAACTGCTGGACGAGGCCGAGCGCGGGGTGCGAGGCAAGGCGTGGCTGCTGGCCGATCTGGAGACCGGCGAGGTCACTCGCGAGCCGGTACCGTCCACCCGGCGGCTGATCGATCTGCCGCCGATAGAAGGGACGGACCTGTCGCCCGCGGAATTGGATCGATTGATCGGCGACCGGGTCCACACGCTGACGGACGGTCTGACCGACCACATAGTGCGTCAGGTGGTTCACGGAGTTCCGCGCCACGTGGCGCGCGAACTGGATCACGCGGCCATCAGAGACTACAAGGCGGATGCCCTTCATTACCAACTCGACATCCGGCGGCCCGAAAGTCAGAGTACGGTCGGAATCGGCAGCCCCGGCCGGCGCCAGACTCTCCCCGAGGTGGTGACGGAGTATCTGGGCCGCCGCCCGCTCCCCGAGGAACTCGACCGCGAGACATTCGTTCGTGTTGGCACCGAGTTGATCACTTCTGTGTCGCACGATCCGGTGGAGGAGTAGTGCAGATCCATCGGTTGCGCCTGCAGAACTTCCGGCAGCACGAGGACACCGTGCTCGAGTTGGGCATGGGCCTTACCGGCATCGTTGGCCCCAACGGCGCCGGCAAGACCACGCTGCTGGAGGCGATCGGCTTTGCCCTCTACGGCACGTCGGCCGCGCGCGGAACGCGCGATTCGATTCGCCGGCGCGGGGCGCCGCCGCGCTCCACAGTCAAGGTGGAACTCGAGTTTACCTTGGGCCATCACCGCTACCGGCTGGCGCGGGGACTGAGCTCGGCGGAGCTGTACCTCGATGGTGACACCTCTCCGATCGCCAACAGTCTCGGTGCCGTGACCGACAAGGTCTCCCGTCTGCTGGGTATGACGCGGGACGAATTCTACAACACCTATTTCACCAGCCAGAAGGAACTTGCAGTGATGGCGGCGATGTCGGCGCCGGAGCGAGCCAAGTTCCTGTCACGGGTGTTGGGCTACGAGCGGCTGCGACTTGTTCAGGAACAGCTGAAGGTGAAGCGGTCGGCCCTCAAGGCCACGGTCGAAGCCTTGCAGCAAAGTCTGATCGACGAAAAGGTACTCAACGCCGAGCAGGAAACGGCAGAACACCGTCATACGCTCGCCAGCGAAACTGCAGCCAAGGGACAGCAGGTCCTCGAGGCGGCCGTGGCAGATCTGGCGAGAGTGGAACCGGAGTGGGAGTCGATCCAACGGGTGCGTGACCGGGTGGTGAAGCTCGACGGCGATCGCAAGCTGGCGGAGCACAAGGTCAATGACACGCGCGAGCGGTTCACCACGCTCGACCGGCAATTGGCCGAAGCGCTGGGGGCCAAGGGCCAACTCGAGACTCTCGATAAGGAACTGGCCCCGCTTCCGGGATTGCAGGAAGAGCGCGTTGCCCTGGACCGGCAGGCCGAAACCCACTCGGCCCGGCGCGGCTACCTGGCGCAGGCGTCGGAGGTGCGGCGAACCTTGGAATCCGTCGGGGAGCGGCTGGCGCAGTCACCCGATGACGCCGCCGTGTCGCAGGCGACGACGCTGGCCCAAACCGAGCGGGAAGCCCGTCAGGTGGCGGTGACGGCTGCCGAAGAACTACGTACCACCTGGGTACGAGACGCCCAGGACGCGCAGACCAAACGGGCCACCCTGGCTGACCAGTACCGCGACCTCAAGGCGCAACGCGACCGCGTGTCGGCGGCGGGATCGGAAGGCGATTGCCCCACCTGCGGGCGGCCTCTGGGGGACGACCTCGACGGCGTCATCGAACTGCTCGATCAGCAGCTGCAGGAAGTGGAGTTCAACGGCAGTTTCTACAAGAAGCGCATTCAACAATTGGAGACCGAGCCCGGCGACCTCCGCGGGGCCGAGGCGGAACGGGAGCGGCGGGAGCGGGCCGCGCGCGAGGCGGAGGTGGCGGCAAGAGGATTACAGGAGCTGGTGCAAAAGCGGCCCGGTCTCCTGAAGGAGCGCGAGACCACGGAAGAGCGACTTCGGGAACTGGAGCAGCATCTCGTGGAATCCGACACCGTCTACGACCAGGCCCGGCACGAGGAGATCAAGCGGCAGATCGAAGCGCTCGAGCCCGTGGTGCTCCAGGCGGAACGGCAGCGGGCCCTGGCGGACCAGGCCGAGACCCTGGTAGGTGAGGCGGAACGGGCGGAACGGGAGTTGTCGGAGTTGGAAAGTGAGGCGGCGTCGTTGCAGCAGCAACTGGCCGAACTGGGGTTCACCGACGAAGCGTTTGCCCAAGCGGAGCGGGCCGCCGAACAGGCCCGCACCGGGAAGCACGAAGCCGAGAAGCGGGTGGTTCGCGCGCGAGCGGAGTTGGAGGCGGCTACTGAATCCCTGGCTGGGGTGATGCGGCGCCGGGAAGAGCGCACCCAGATGTTGACGGCCATCGACTCGTCCAAGCGTGATCTGTTGCTCCACCAGGAGTTGAATCGCGCGTTTACCGATCTGCGGACCGATCTCAACGCGGCGCTGCGGCCGGAATTGTCGGAGCTGGCTTCCGTTTTCTTGCGGGACCTGACCAACGACCGCTACTCCGACCTGGAACTCGACGAAGACTACGTCGCTGTCCTGATGGAAGACGGTCAGGCAAAACCGGTGGTGTCGGGCGGCGAAGAGGACGTAGCCAACCTGGCACTCAGGCTGGCCATAAGTCAGATGATCGCCGAACGCGCCGGCCAGCCGTTGTCGCTTCTGGTGCTCGACGAGATCTTCGGATCCTTGGACGAGGAACGACGCGCCTCGGTGTTGGAGTTATTGCGCAGTCTGGCCGACCGGTTTCCCCAGGTGGTGCTCATTACCCACATCGAATCGGTGCGTGAGGGGTTCGACCGGGTCATCCGGGTAGACGTGGACGAAAAACTGCGTGTGTCTCGCGTGAGCGAGGAAGAGCTGCCCGAGGATCCGAGTGCCGCGGCTTAAGGAGGCTATCAGCGGGCCCAGGCCCGCCAAAGTAGAGGACATCCCCGCCATGAACGCGGTGTTCTCCGAATCGTTCACCGATCGCTACCGGAGGGATGGGCTGGTGGGGGTGCGGGTGCCACAGCTGAATCCGAAGGTGTGGCGCTACGCCATCGCGGATGCCGCCGAGGGAGCCATGGTGTGGCACGACGACGATGGCCTGGTGGCGTTCAACATGGTGCACCGTTCCGGTGGTGAGGGTTGGATGGGTCCCCTGGCTGTCAGGCCCGACCGTCAGGGGCAGGGGTTGGGGAAGCGGATCGTTCAGGCCGGGGTCGACTGGCTGCAGGCCGGCGGCGTGCAGACCATCGGATTGGAGACGATGCCCCGTACGGTCGACAACATCGGGTTCTATAGCGGGTTGGAGTTCGTCCCCCGGTATCTGACCGTTACTCTCACTCGCGAGCTTTCGTCGGGTGGTGGGAGCACCGAATGTTTATCCGCCGCGAGTGATCCCGAGAGCGTGCTGGAGGAGTGTCGGTCACTGACCTCAAGCGTCCAGCAGTCCTGCGACTTCACCAGAGAGCTTCAGCTTACGGCCGACCTCGGCCTGGGTGATACGAGCCTGGTACGCCGGGGTGGCGCCATGGCCGGGTTTGCTCTGTGGCATTCGTCTCCGCTGGCCGAAGGTCGGCCGGCGGAAGAGTTACGGGTGTTGAAGTTGGTGGCGCTGAACCTGGCGGCGTTCGAGGCGTTGATAGAAGAGCTGATGGGTGCTGGAGAAGACCTGGGCGTCAGCCGTCTTTCGGTGCGGTGCCAGACGGCGTTTCCCGTAGCCTATCGATCGTTGGTGCAGTCCGGGTTTCAGGTGCAGTGGACCGACCTGCGGATGACTCAGGCGGGATACGACGAGCCGATTCCCGACTCGGGTATCGTATTTTCCAATTGGGAGATATAGGTCGCCGCTCCAGCCGTCACCGCGTGAGCCCCCACCATCGCACGAACAGAATGGCCGATACGCCAAGCAGAGCGTGCACGATGCCGACGCCGACCGGGATGACGAAACCGAACACGATCCAAGCAGCGAAAGTGGCCAGGCTGAGGACCAGGGTCACGGGTCTTTGCGGCATGTGGGCGATCCGGGGTGGTATTGTTGACGGCCATTTCACACGCCTCTATCTTAGTCAGGTAAGGCGGTGATGGGGAGCCATCCTATTGAGCCAACATCCGATGACGGGCCCATATTCTCTGGTTGATGTCACGCCCCCCGTGGGTAGGCAGAGGCCATTGTGAGGGCGCCACTACTGCTCGTCGGGCTTCAATAACCCTCTCCATTGCCGCACGCACAGAAAGCGCCGATCTTGCGGAGGTCGGCGCTTTGTGCTTGGTAGCCGACCCTGACCCCAACAGCGGTGCCGAATGTC
>JBDHMR010000155.1:0-8340 GCA_039656035.1 Gemmatimonadota bacterium | reverse complement strand
CACCTACAAGAAGTATTTCGGGACCGAGAACAAGTCGGCGGCCAGGGCCAACGAGCGAACATCGCGCACGGGTGTTGTGTCGCCATACGACAGTCTCATCAAGCACTACGCCAATCAGTATGCCTATGATTGGACGCTCATAGCGGCCCAGATGTTCGAAGAAAGCCGATTCAACCCGCGGGCCGAGTCGTTCGCCGGCGCCCTTGGGCTGATGCAGGTCCTGCCAGGGACAGCCAAGGGTTTCGGTGTGTCGCCATCCGGCCTGATGATTCCGGACAGTGGCACGTACATGGGCGTCCGCTACCTGCACCACGTTCGGGAGTACGTTAAGGGCGCTGCCACTGCCGATGACCACTTGTGGTTTTCGTTGGCGGCGTACAACGCGGGATACGGGCATCTGCAGGATGCCCGCAGGCTTACTGAGGAGTTGGGAAAGGATCCCAATATATGGTTTGGCGAAGTCGAGGAGGTCATGCCTCTCCTGGCGCGCCGCAAATACCACCGTCAAACCACATACGGATACTGCCGCTGTACCGAGCCCGTGCGCTATGTCCGCCGCATCCGCGAGCGTCAACGGGCTTATGAACGGGTGACCGACTCCGCCACCGCCAGCAAGATTCTGGGGACCGCGGGCGAGTGACTCGGTCCGGTCTTGCCGCGCTGGGCTTGGCGCTGGGTGGTGGCGCGTTGCTCTGGGGAATCTTCCCGACGCCGGTCACGGCGCAGGAACGCCAGTCGTTTCGGCACGTGTCGGTCGAACAGGGTCTGTCTCACGGCGCCGTCCGGGACATCATGCAGGACCGGCAGGGGTTCATATGGATAGCTACTGAAGACGGCCTGAACCGCTACGACGGTGTCAACATCAAGGTCTTCCGTCACGAGCACGGCAACCCCAATTCGCTCTCGTCGTCGAACTTCGGCAAACTGATCCAGGATCGCGGTGGCACGATATGGTACGGGACTTGGGGTGGCGGGCTCAACCGATACGATCCTCTCACTGACACGTTTACCCACTTCCGGTTCGACCCTACCGACTCGACGTCCATCAGTCAGGATCGGACCGAAGCGTTGTACGAAGACCGGTTCGGGGATATCTGGGTGGGAACGCCGGACAGGGGGTTGAACCGCTTCCACCGGGAGACCGAACGATTTTCCCGCTATCGTTTCGATCCCGATGATCCCGGTAGCCTGGGAAGCGATGCCGTAAAGGCCATCATCGAGAGCGATGACGGGCGGCTGTGGGTCGGGACAGACGCCGGCCTGGCCGTGTTCGACCGGAAAACCGAGACGTTCGAGCACTTTCGCCACGACCCCGACAGCCTCGGCTACAACTTGATCCGCAGTCTGGCTCGTGACACCTCCGGCGAACTCTGGGTCGGAACTCGCGGCGGGCTCCACCTGTTTGACCCGGCCACCGGACGGTCCCGTCGATTCCGACATGACCCCACCGATTCGACCACCGTGTCGGACGACGAGATCGCCGACGTGTTCGTCGATTCCTGGGGCACGTTGTGGGTCGGTACTTACGACGAGGGCGTGGACCGGTTCGATGCGGAAACGGAATCCTTCCGGCACTTCAGGCACGACATCAACGACCCGAGAAGCCTGAGCAACAACCGGGTCGAGGTGATCTTCGAGGATCGCGCCGGGGTACTGTGGTTCGGCACCGTCGGCGGCGGCGTAGACCGCATCGATCTCAAGCCGCGCAAGTTCGTCAATTTCTGGCACGATCCGCTCGACCCGTCGACCCTGCCACATCCGACGGTGCGGTCCATCGCAAATGGGGAAGCCGACTCACTCTGGGTCGGTACCGATGGCGGCGGGCTGGCGCTCCTCGACCAGAACGGCCGTGTAGTTGGCACCTTCAGCCCCGAATTCGAGCTCGGCAGTCGCCGGGGTGATCGCGTCTGGGCCATCCTTCCCGAGAGCCCCGACAGTATCTGGATCGGCACCTACGGCGCCGGACTGGCGCTCATGCTGCGGCTCGAAGGTCGAACTGAATTCCGGCATTTCGCTGCTCAGCCCGGGGTCGACGGAGCACTGCAGGACGCCGACGTGAAGGCGTTGGCGCAGGATCGCCAGGGGACCCTTTGGGTCGGCACCACTAATGGGCTCTTCCGCGTCGATCGTGACGGGGCCGACGTCACCTTCGAGCGGTTCGGCCATGACGATGCCGACGCCGCCAGCCTGGCAGGCGATTACATCAACGTCCTCACCGTCAGCGGCGGGTTCATCTGGGTCGGCACCCTGCACGGCCTCGACAGGCTCGATCCCCTGACCGGAGATATTCGGCATTTCCCTGCCGATCCCAGCCAGGACCAGGGGTTGAGCGCGCCCATCATCACCACGGTATTGGAGAGCCTCGGGTTTCCCGGCACCCTGTGGGTTGGCACCGAGGACGGCGGCCTCAACCGGCTGGATCCAGACAGCGGTGTGGTGGCTCACTATCTGGTCGGCGACGATCGTTCGAGCAGCGCCATCAGCGCCATGATCGAGGACCGTCACGGCGCGTTGTGGCTCGGCACCAGCCAGGGAATTTCGCGGTTCGATCCCGTTACGGAGTCGTTCACCAACTACAGCGTTGCCGATGGGTTGATGAGTCACAGTTTCATGCTGAACGCCGGCGCTCGCCGCCCCGACGGTCGCATCTTCTTCGGTGGCATCAGTGGTTTGGCGTCGTTCGTACCCGATTCGGTGCTGGCCAACCCGCACATCCCGTCTGTGGCCCTGACGTCGTTTCGCGTCTTTACCGAAGAAGTCGAACTGGACGGCCCGTTGCAAATGGCTGCTCGTGTCAACCTGCGCCACGACCGGAATTTCGTGGCCATCGATTTTGCCGCGCTCGACTACTCGACGCCCGAAAAAAACCAGTACGTGTATCGGCTGTTCGGCGTCGATCCCGCGTGGATCGACGCAGGCAACCGGACATTCGCCAGTTACCCTGCACTGGCTCCGGGTCGCTACACTTTCTGGGTCAGAGGGTCCAACAACGACGGCGTGTGGAATCATAGGGGGGCCACCATTCAGATCGTCGTCCACCCCGCCTGGTGGGCCACCTGGTGGTTCCGGACGATCGCCCTGCTGGTGCTTTCCATTACCGTGGTTCGGGTGTTCAAGTACCGCACCAGGCGTATCCACGAGCGCACCGTGGAACTGGAAGCGATCAACGCCTCGCTCAGCGATCAGATGTTCAAGCGGCGCGAGGCGGAAGAACATCGGAAAAGGCTCATCCCCGAACTCGAAGCGCGCAATACCGAACTGGAACGGTTCACCTATACCGTCTCCCACGACCTCAAGAGCCCGTTGGTAACCATCACTGGTTTCCTGGGGATCCTGGAACGGGATCTGGATGACGACAACAGCGATGGCGTATCGCGTGACATCTACCAGATACGGACCGCTGCCAGCCGCATGCAGCAGCTGTTGGACGAGCTGCTCGATCTTTCACGCGCGGGACGCTTCGTCAATCCGCCGACGGTCGTCGAACGGTCGTCGACTTGGGTGAAGTGGCCGAGGAAGCCGTTGCGCTCCTCGAGGGTCAAGCCGCAGACCGTGGTGTCACCATCACCATCGATCGGGATATGCCCGAAGTCTACGGCGACCGCGTCCGGCTGTTGCAGGTGTTTCAGAACCTGATCCAGAACGGCATCAAGTTCACCGGCAACCAGGACGACCCGCAGGTGGAGATCAGCGCCCGGCAGCAGGACGAGGAATGGGTCATCTCCGTCCGGGACAACGGGGCGGGGATCAAGCCGGCGTACCACGAGAAAATATTCGGCCTCTTCGATCAGCTAGAGCCCGGTCAGGAGGGGACCGGCATCGGCCTGGCCCTGGTCCACCGTATCGTTGAAGTTCACGGCGGCCGCGTATGGGTCGAATCCGATGGCAAGGGGAACGGGTCGCTGTTCTCGTTTACGCTGCCACTCGGGCGCCCCACCTCTCCCGAGTGGCAATCACCTTCCGTTCACCAACCCTCTCCAGTCCAACCTTAGGGAGTGCGCATGTTTCGCACACCGCTGTTCCTTGGCCTCACGCTCATGGCCATCAACCCCGGGCCGCTCCACGGGCAGGATTCCATACCCTCGATCGCCGACAAGACCGAGGGGATGACCGCTCTGGACGGTTTCCTGCCGCTCTACTGGGACGCTACTACCGGAAAAGTGTGGCTCGAGGTCCCGGTCCTGGAGCAGGAGCTGATCTATGCCGTGTCCCTCACCACTGGTGTCGGGTCCAATGACATCGGGTTGGATCGTGGGCAACTGAGTGGAGAGCGCATCGTCCGCTTCGAGCGCGTTGGCCCCCGGGTGTTCCTGGTGCAGCCCAACTATTCCTACCGGGCCGAATCCGACAATCCGGACGAACGGCTCGCGGTGGAGGAGGCGTTTGCCATCAGCATTTTGTGGGGCTTCGCCGTGGCGGCCGAAACCGACGGCCGGGTTCTGGTCGACGCCAGTGATTTCGTCATCCGGGACGCTCACGGGGTGAGTGGTGCCCTCGAGCGCAGCGGACAAGGTAGCTACCAGCTCGAGCCCGACCGGAGCGCCGTGTACCTCCCGCGGACCAAGGCGTTCCCCCGCAACAGCGAAATCGAAGTGACTCTCACCTTTACCGGTACGGAGCCGGGCCGGCAGGTGCGCAGCGTGACGCCGACAGCACAAGCGATAACCGTGCGTCAGCGGCACTCGTTCATCGCTCTCCCCGAACCCGGATATAGCCCACGCCCCAACGATCCTCGGGCAGGCTACTTCGGTGTGAGCTATCTCGACTATGCCACGCCCATCGGCCAGCCGATGAGAAAACGCCTCATCGCCCGGCACCGGCTGGAAAAACAGGACCCCGCGGCAGCCGTAAGTCCCGCGGTCGAGCCCATCGTCTACTACCTCGACCGGGGGACGCCCGAGCCGGTGCGCTCGGCACTGCTCGAAGGCGCCGGCTGGTGGAACGAGGCCTTCGAGGCCATCGGATTCCAGGATGCCTTTCGCGTGGAGATGCTCCCAGAAGGAGCCGACCCGATGGACGTGCGATACAACGTCATCCAGTGGGTCCATCGGTCGACGCGCGGTTGGAGCTACGGGTCTTCCGTGTGGGATCCCCGAACCGGGGAGATCATCAAAGGGCACGTTTCGCTCGGGTCGCTCCGTGTTCGCCAGGACTACCTGCTGGCCACGGGATTGTCGGCGCCGTTCGTCAACGGCGACGAAGCCGCTCCTGAACTCGTCGAGTTGGCGCTCGCTCGCCTGCGCCAACTCTCCGCTCACGAGGTTGGGCACACGCTTGGCCTGGCCCACAACTTCCTCGCCTCGACGCGTGACCGCGCTTCCGTCATGGACTATCCCCACCCATTGGTGACGATCGCCCCTGACGGCACACTCGACCTGAGCGACGCCTACGACGTCGGGCTCGGCGCCTGGGACCTGGCCGCCATCTCCTACGGTTATCAGGACTTTCCCGATGACACCGACCGGGCTGCCGCACTACAGGCGGTCATCGACAGTGCCCGCCGGAACGGCCTCGAGTTCATCACCGATCAGGACGCCCGGCCCATGGGCGCGGCGCATCCCGGCAGCAACCTGTGGGACAACGGAACCGACGCCGCCGAGGAACTCGAGCGCCTCATGGCCGTCCGCCGGGTGGCGCTCGACCGTTTCGGCGCCGGAGCCATTCGGAGCGGTGCCCCCTGGGCCACGCTGGAAGAGGTGCTGGTACCGCTCTACCTCCATCACCGGTTCCAGGTGGACGCAGCTGCCAAACTCATCGGTGGCAGCCGGTACGTTTACACCGTGCGGGGCGATGGCTTGCCGCCGGTGACCGCCGTTCCGTCCGACCAGCAGTGGCGCGCCGTTAGCGCACTGCTGGCCACGATCACGCCCGACGCGCTGGCCCTCCCCGCGAGCGCCCTCGAGTCCATCCCGCCCAGGCCAAGTACCTATCCATCGCACCGCGAGTTGTTCCGGCGCTACACCGGCGTCACCTTCGACGCCGTCGCTCCGGCCGCTGCGGCTTCTCGCCATACCATGCGGGCATTACTCCAACCGCAACGCGCGGCCCGTATCGTGGAACAGCACGCGCTCAACTCCACGCTGCCAGGTTTCGGAGCCGTTCTGGATTCGATCCTGCGCAACTCGTACCCCGCCCACCGGGCCAACGACGGGTATCACGCCGAATTGGAGCGCGCTGTGGAACGGGTAGTCGCCGATGAATTGATGCGGCTGAGTGCCGAGGCAAGCATGCCCCAGGTAAGGGCCATCGTGGTGCAGAAACTCGAACTCCTCCAGGAACTATCCAGCGAACGCCGGGCCACCAGAAACCCCGACGATCAGGCACACTTCGGCTTGTTGGAGGCGGATATCAGCCGCTATCTGAACCGCGCTGTGGAGGATGTGCCGGGGCCGGAGGCGCCAGGGTTGCCGCCGGGGAGTCCTATTGGGGGTTGAGCTGGGAAGAAAGGGAAATTGGAAATTGGAAATTGGAAATTGGGTGTTGGCTTGATGGGCACCAATGACCGTGCCCAATTTCCAATTTCCAATTTCCCTTCCTACTCCCCAAAATGCTCACCAGTAACCACCTCCGGTTCCGCCGGCCTTAGACTCGCCTTGGACTCAATCATCCTTGCGCACGTGTTCCACCGGAGGATCGGGTCGTCGTTGCCCGCCTCCCGGATGGCTTCCGCCTTCTCATAGCACTCCATCGCGTCCCGCAGGCCTTGGTAGGCGATGGTGCCGGCGCTGGGTGTTCCTCGTCGCATGATGGTCTTGGCACGGCGCTCGGCGATGAGGCCGGAGTAGTACACTCGGCCGTACTCGTCGTCGAGCTGGGGAATGATCGCCTGTGCCCGAGTGACGTTGCCGGAGAGTTCGTCGGGGAACTGATCGGTGAGGGCCAGCAGCAACATCTTCAGCGCCAATTGGTGGTCGGGTTTGGCTTCGAGGATGTCCAGGCTGATGCTCTCGGCTTCCATCGGTTCGTTGAGCAGCCGGTAGCGCTTTGCCTTGGCCAAGGCGGCGTCAAGGCTCTCCGGCGACAGTGGTTTGGGCGTGAACATGGGACCTCCCGGTTCCGGCGGTCAGGCGTCGCTCGACAAGGCTCGAATCAGCCGGCCCAACGGATCGTACGCCTGATCCACGACGCGTTCCTTGAGCGGAATGATGGCGTTGTCGGTGATGGTGATGCTTTCAGGGCATACGGTGGTGCAACACTTGGTGATGTTGCAGTAGCCGATTCCGTCCGTCTTGCGCAAGTCGTCCAGTCGGTTTTCGGTGTCGAGTGGATGCATTTCCAGGGCTGCCGTGTAGACCATGAAACGCGGACCGATGAACTCGTCGTACAGTTCGTGCTCCCGCAGCACGTGGCACACGTCCTGGCACAGAAAGCACTCGATGCACTTGCGAAACTCCATGACCCGTTCTGCGTCCTCCTGGGCCATGTTCCAGCTGCCGTCATCGTTGTCTGGCGGACGGGGTGAGAACTGCTTGATGGTCTTCTTGACGCGATAATTCCACGAGACATCGGTGACCAGGTCACGGATCAACGGAAACGACTTCATAGGTTGTACGGTGATCGGCTCGCCGGCGGGCAGCGCGCTCATGCGCGTCATGCACATGAGCCGTGGGTTCCCGTTGATTTCGGCCGAACACGATCCGCACTTGCCGGCCTTGCAGTTCCAGCGCACCGCCAGATCGTTGGCGTGTTCGGCCTGAATCTGCTTTACGGCATCGAGCACTACCATGCCGCCACTGACCATGGTGGTGTAGGACTCGAAGCGGCCGCCATCCTTGTCGCCGCGCCACAGCTCGAAAGTGGCTTCGCGCATCAGCCCATCTCCTCGATGATCTGTTGGAGGTCAGCCCGCATTTCGGGAATGGGCACCTGGGACAGCTTCATGGTCCCGTCATCGGCCTGCTCCAGGACCTGATTGTACCGACCGGCCGCCGGGTCCTTGTCAGGATAATCCGACCGGAAGTGTGCCCCGCGGCTTTCCTGCCGCGCCACCGCTGCTCTGGTAACGGCTTCGGCCACTGTCAGCAAGTTGGCCAGATCGAGCGCCGTGTGCCACCCGGGATTGTACTCCCGGTTTCCGGTTACTCCCACCGCGCTGGCACGCTTGTGAAGATCTGTGAGTCGCTCGAGCGCCGCCGTCATTTCCGATTCGGTCCGGACGATGCCCACCAGGTCCTGCATGGTGTCCTGGAGGTCCTTCTCGATATCGTAGGGGCCCTCGCGCTGGCCCCCTTCGAACGCGGTAGCCTCGGCTGCCTCGAGAGTCACCCCGTCTACGGAAGCGGTGGGATGCTCGGTGGCGAAGGCGGCCGCGTACCGCCCGGCTCGCTCGCCGAAAACCAG
>JBDHMR010000154.1:0-4920 GCA_039656035.1 Gemmatimonadota bacterium | reverse complement strand
CTCGATGATGGCGGCAGCGACAACGTCTCGATCATCGTCGGGCGGGATGTCAAGAAAGAATGATGGAAGCGAGGGCGGCGAGGGCAGCGGGAGCAGCGAGGGCAGTAACAAATCACAGAACCACGAACCACTGCCCTCGCTGCTCCCGCCGCCCCCGCTGCCCTCGCTTACTCCATCCTCGCCTTCAGCTCCTCACGCCAATTCAGCACGATCACCAGGTCGGATTTCGTGGCCGTCCCCTTCACCATGACGAACTGCCCTGTCGTGGGATGCTGGTCGTAGTTGGCGTGAGCCGAGTTCGGGACGAAACTGTCCTCGAACAGAATCGTCCTTCGGCCTACGGAGAGGGTCGGAGATGTGCGCATGGCGACGGAGTAGAAATTACCGTCCGCCCCGCGGTAGAAGATCTCGCTGCCGTCGTGCGACCACAGCGGCTCGGTGCCGCCATTGTCCGAGACCTGGCGCTTGCCGCCGGGACCAGGGATCGGTCTGACGAAAACCTCATTTCGTCCCGATTCGTCCGACCGGTAAGCCAGCCAGCGACCGTCAGGCGAAGGCTTAGGAGAACGTTCGTCGAAGTTGGTGTTCACCAGCGGTACAGGGTCCTCGGGCGGGTCGATCCCAACCAGGATAATGTCGCCGCTGCTCCCGGTGCCGATCTCTCGCACGACCATCGATTGACCGTCAGGCATCCAGACCCCTTCCCACTGGATCTCGGGGGCACCGTACACCAGCTCCGCCACACCGCTTCCGTCCGAGGCGGTGCGGTAGATATCGAGGTTCGATCCTTCACTACCCGTGCTGGAGAATGAGACGTATTTGTCGTCGGGCGTCCACTCGGGGTAGTTGGCCCCGTCGAATGTCATGCGCGTCAGCGTCTCTTCCCGAAGGTCGTAGACCCACACATCCAGGACGCCTCCCTCACTCAGCTCCATGGCGATGCGGTTGCCGTCGGTCGAGAACCGCGGTCCCCGTAGATCCTGAACATCCTCTATGATCTTCAGTTCTGCCCCGTCCGGGTCCACCAGTACCAGCGAAAATTCAGGCGGGAGACCGGTCAAGTATGCCAGTTCACCCGACGGAGAGATGCTGAACTCTGCCGTTATCGAAATGCGGGTCATCAGCCCCTCGAGGAGGGAGACCGGTGGGCCGGTGATCTCCAACCGGTCCTTGTCGAACGGTACGGCGATGAGAGCGGCGTCGTTGGTACCGTACACCAAATGACCACTGGGGGCATACTGCGGGTGCATACCTTTGAGCCGCAGTCGCGTGGTGATCCCCGTTTCGAGAGACACCACTGCGAGCTCGGCCTCCGCCGCCGACGAACCATCGAAGATCGTGAAGACCACTGCTTTTGATCCTGGGAGCACCACCGGCCAGCGGTGGCTGATCTCGCCGGTAGCGCTATCGATGGTAGTGACTTGCACCGGCTCGCCACCGGCCGCAGATACACTGTAGAGGGGATCCGAAGTGCTCGGCGTAAAGACGACCAGGTCATTGTCGCCCCATGATGCACCCCTGAACGAACTCGATGCGGTGGTGATCGTCAACGGCGGGCCCCCGGCGAGGGACACCTTCCGGATAGCGCCCTCGGCATGGAATCCGATCCACTTGCCGTCCGGTGAGAAGAACGGGGCCCGCGCGTTCTCGGTGCTCGCCAACGGACGGGCAATCAGTTGGTCCATTTCTCTCACATAGAGCTGCTGGTCGGGACCGGTATAGACGAAGCGGCGTCCATCGGGAGACAGCACCACCGTCGTGCCGCCATGGTTGACGTTCATTGCCTGGTCGTCGGGGATGGTCACTGCGAAGCGTGACATTTCGGGCGTGGGCGCGGGCTTGAGCCAGGTCCACAGGAGCCCGCCGAGCGCCAATACTGCTACACCGGCGACCATACCGAACTGGCGGGCCGAGAACACCCGGGGAAGCTCGGGCGCCGCCTGCGCCTCGGCAGCGGCGGTGACGGGGCCCGACGTCGGCCGCGTGAGCGCGTCGGCAAAGCCTGCCGCCGAGCTGAATCGATCGGCCGGCAACTTGTTCAGCGCCTGCTGGATCGCTGCGGCCACGTGCGGCGGCACCGTATCGCGCACCGTGGTCACCGGCGGCGCCTTCTCGGTGATGACCTTGGCCACGATGGCCTGGGCGGTGGAGCCAGTGTAGGGCGGGTCGCCGGTGAGCATCTCGTACAGCATGGCGCTCAACGAGTAGACGTCGCTGCGGGCGTCGAGCTGGCGGTCGCCCATGGCCTGCTCGGGACTCATGTACTGCGGCGTGCCGATGGAGAGCCCGGTCTCGGTCAGGCGCGTGGACCCCGCCTCACTCACAGCCAAAGCGATACCGAAGTCGGCTACCATGGCCTGGCCGTCGTGCAGCAGAATATTTTCGGGCTTGATGTCCCGGTGAATCACGTCCTGCCGGTGGGCGTAGTCGAGCGCTCCGGCAATCGACGTGGTGATGCTGATGGCCTCATCTACGGCCAGTTGTTTTTCGCGATCGAGCTTGTCCCGCAACGACTCACCATCAACATACGGCATGACGTAAAACAGGAACGAGTCGGCCTCGCCGGAATCGTACAACTGCAGAATGTGGGGATGCTGCAGATTGGCGGTGACCTTGATTTCCTGGAGGAACCGCTCGGCCCCAATGACCGCCGCCAGCTCAGGCAACAACACCTTGAGCGCCACCTTGCGATCGTGTTTGAGGTCCTCGGCCAGATACACCGTGGCCATACCGCCCTGGCCCAGATGGCTCTGGATCCGATAGCGGTCCGCGATTGCGGTAGAAAGTCGCTCGGTGATGTCGGTCATAGGCCCCGCACATGGATGGCAACTGGCCCTCCCAAGGTAGAGCCGGGCGAGTGAGCCGTCCAGGGAGCCGGCGGCGGGGGCGGCGGGGGCAGCGGGGGCAGCGGGGGCAGCGAGGGCAGCGAGGGCAGCGAGGGCAGCGAGGGCAGCGAGGGCAGCGAGGGACGGGGATGTTTGATTCTTGATTCTTGAGTTGTCAAGTGGTTGTCGGGCCGGTCATCGATTAGTGATCGCCGGTGCCTGGCTGCGCACCTCCCTTGCGCTTGGTACTTTTCACAGACCCAACCGCCCTGTCCCAATCTGCCGCCGGGTCCCATATTAGGTCACGATGTTGGCACGCCTGGAGGACGCCCCGTCCGCGCCCGCCGGCTGCTACGAGATCAAGTACCAACTTGGCGCCGGCGGCATAGCACGAAGGGCGGTACGGCGGTAGGGCGGTAACTTCAGTAATCAGCTGTCGGCTCACAGCCCATAGCCCACAGCCCACAGCCCATAGCCCATAGCCCATAGCGAAGAACATGTCTGATTCCCTCGATCGCCTCACCACAGCTCTGTCCGACCGTTATGCGATCGAGGGGGAAATCGGTGCCGGTGGCATGGCCACGGTCTATCTCGCCCAGGACCTCAAGCACAAGCGCAAGGTTGCGGTCAAGGTGCTGAGGCCGGAACTGGCGGCGGTGTTGGGGGCCGAGCGGTTCGTACAGGAGATTACCACCACCGCCAATCTGCAGCACCCACACATCTTGCCGCTGTTCGATTCGGGCGAGGCCGATGGGTTCCTCTATTACGTGATGCCGTTCATCGACGGCGAGACCTTGCGCGACAAGCTGAACCGCGAGACGCAGCTGAGCATCGATGAAGCTGTGCGGATCACCTGTGACGTAGCGGATGCCCTCGACTACGCGCATCGCCAAGGCGTCATTCATCGCGACATCAAGCCGGAAAACATCCTGTTGCACGATGGCCGTCCCATGGTGGCGGACTTTGGGATCGCCTTGGCGGTGAGCGCGGCGGCGGGTGGTCGCATGACGGAGACTGGCCTCTCGCTGGGGACACCGCACTACATGAGTCCAGAGCAGGCCACCGCCGAGAAGAACCTCACGGCCCGATCAGACGTGTATTCACTGAGCTGTGTCCTGTACGAGATGTTGACGGGAGAGCCGCCGCACACTGGGGCGTCGGCCCAGGCCATTGTGATGAAGATCGTAACGGACGAGGTGCGGCCCGTCGCGGAGCTCAGGAAGTCAGTGCCGCCACACGTAGCGGCTGCGACAGCAAAGGCGCTGGAGAAGTTGCCGGCGGATCGGTTCGACTCGGCGGCGCGTTTGGCCGAGGCACTGAAGAATCCCGGCTTTCGCCACGGAGCAGAACCCTCCGCTATTGCCGTCCAGCGGCTTTGGAATCCTCTCAGCCTAGCGTTGACCGCGACGGTTGTGGTGCTGCTCCTCATCGTGGTTGGCCGATCCATCCTCAATCGACCCGACAGCACACCGACAATCAGGAGATACGCGTTGGGGTTGGGCGGGAACGATGCCTTGCCGGTCAGCTACGGTGCGATGGTGGCGCTGTCACCGGACGGTTCGAGGTTGGCCTACATCGGTGTTTCGCCGAATGGCGGACGGGCTCTTTGGGTCAAGGACCGGGATCAATCTCGCTCGCGGCAGCTAACGAACGTTACGTTTGCCGTCCAGCCATTCTTCTCTCCCGATGGCGAGCGGATCGCTGTCACCGGATTTGGTGAGGGGAAGAAAAGTGGTGCTGGACTCGGCGTAGTCTCGCTGGCCACCGGCGTTGTCTCGATGATCGCCGATTCGGGAGTCTGGTGGGCCGGGGGTGAGTGGACGGACGACGGCTGGTTGTACGTACAGGCCGATGACGGGACCATCGTGCGGTTCTCCGAGGCATCCGGCCAGCGCGAAGCGGTTACCCAACTTGGCGAGGGCGAGCTCGAGCACCTCTTCCCAGACGTTCTTCCCGGAGGGAGGGGAGTCCTGTTCACAATCTGGCCTACCTCCGGGGGGTTCGAAGATTCCGAGGTGGCGGCGTTCGATTTCGAGAGCGGACGGCACAAGGCGCTTGCGCCGGGCGGGATGGCGCTGTACTCGGAGACCGGCCA
>JBDHMR010000153.1:0-4968 GCA_039656035.1 Gemmatimonadota bacterium | reverse complement strand
TGCCACTTGGTTGGGTCTACGGCGTGTTTCTCTTTGCCGTCTCGCTGTTGTGGCTGGCAGAAGATCGCCGCGACGACTTTACGTCGTGAGCGAGTGAGGGCAGGTTATGTGTCGTATGGTGGGGGCGACGCATGCGTCGCCCCTACGAGGGTTGGCCGAATCGTGGACAGGAATGCTACGGGGATATTCAATGGTGAATGCTAGGCGGTTTGAATTAACTTCGGTATTCGACGTTCGTTGGCAGTCAATATTCAATATTGCGTCGCCCTGGCGACGCCGCCCCTAATCCCCAAGAGGTTCACATGATCGAAGGCATACTAGGCCTGCTGCACCTGATCGTCAGCATCTGGGCCATCATGAACGTGTTTCAGAGCCGCGAGTCAACCGGCAGCAAAGTGTTGTGGACGGTGTTGATCTTCATATTCCCGGTGGTCGGGTTGTTGATTTGGTTCTTTGCGGGGCCGCGTAAAGACTAGGGAGATTACGTCCCCATGACCATGACATTGACCGTCCCCGATCCGTCGGAGTACGACGCCTTCTACGCCGACTACGTGGCGGAGGCCGGCCAGATTCCGGTCCTCGATCAGTTGGCCGTTCAGGTCGACGATACCGTGAGGCTGTTGCAACCCTTGAGCGAACAGCAAGCCGGTTACCGGTATGCTCCCGGCAAATGGACGGTCAAGGAAGTGGTGGGCCACGTCATCGACGCCGAGCGCGTGTTTGCCGGCCGGGCGTTGCACTTTGCCAGGCGAGACCCGGCACCGCTTCCCGGTTTCGATCAGGGCCCATGGGTGCTGGAGGCATGCAGCGACGAACGGCCTCTGCGTTCACTGCTGGCAGAACTTGAGGCGGTCCGCCGCTCCACGCTGGCGCTGTTCCGCAGTTTTCCGACCGACGTGTGGGACAGCCGGGGCATGGCCAGCGACGTGGAGTTCACTGTCCGGGCCGTGCTGTTCATCATTGCCGGCCACGAATTGCACCATCGGCGGGTGTTGGAAGAGAAGTACCTGTCGTAGGACGGGGCGCTCCCTCCGGAGCTCCAACCGCAATCGATCAGCGATTCACTGCGGGTGCGCCTGGCCGAGAAGCTCTACGGCCCAGGCCCGGTGCCCAGGAAGGCACCTAGAACACGATCAGCTCTTCCTACCCTCCACCCCCTGGCTCCCCCCCCCGCTCCACCGCCGCCAGCACCCCATCAACACCCAACGCCAGCACCGCTGCCGGCAGCGCCCCCGACAGAATCATCCGGTTGTCGCTCAACGCCAGTCCGGCCACGATGGGCTCGCCCAATCCGCCGGCGCCGATGAACGCTGCCAACGTAGCGGTCCCCACCGTGATGACCGCCGCGGTCCGAATACCCGCCATGATGACCGGCGCCGCCAGCGGCAGCCTGATATGGCGCAGCACCTGACCGGGCGTCATGCCGAGCGCCGTGGCCGCCCCCACGGCGGCAACGTCGGCGTCGCGCACCCCGGTATAGCTGTTGCGAACGATGGGGAACAACGAGTAGAGGAACAGCGCCACCAGAGCCGGCTGGACACCGATGCCCAGTAGCGGAATCATGAAGGCGAGCAGCGCGATGCTGGGAATGGTCTGCAACAACCCCACTACCCGAATGACCGGTTCGGCGAGCACCCGCTTTCGCTCGAGCGCCAGGCCCAACGGCAGCGCCACCATGATCCCGGCTGCCAGGGACACGATGACCAGCAGCAGGTGCCGGCCAGTGTGCCGCGCGATCGTTGCCCGCTGACCCCACAGATAGGCCGGCAGCGACAACGCCGCGGTGGTTTGCCGCTCGCCGGCCACCTCACCGTCGCCTCCAAATTTCAGTTCGGCCAAAGCGTCGCGGGCAACCAGCTCGACCGGGTCGCCGGCGTCCTCCAGCCGGCGGTTCCACCGGCGCATCATCGGTTCGGTAATGCGACCGCTGAGCTCCGTGAGTACGCTCACCACACCGGGACGCGCCCGGGCGAAGGCGCCATTGACCAGGGCCGCCGCCTGGTACGGCGGAAAAAATTGCCGATCGTCAGTCAACACCACCAGATCGTATCGGGCAATGAACCCATCGGTCGAATAGCCGTCGATTACGTCTACGTCCCCGGCATCCAGCGCTTGATACTTGACCGCGGGCAGCAACGCGCGCACGTCCTCCAACACCAATCCGTAGGCTTCACGCAACCCAGGCAATCCGTCGGGCCGGCCGATGAAGTCGGCGGTAAAACCGGCGGTGAACCCCCTGCCCCGTTCGGCCAGATCGCTCAGCGAGACCAGCCTCAAACTGTCGGCCGTGGCCCGCCGGACCGCGATGGCGTAGGTGTTCTCAAACCCCAGCGGCGGCAACCACCGGACGTCGTAACGCTCGGCGAACACCCGAGATACTTCGGCGAACACCGCCTGAGGATCCGCCATCGGCTCCTGGTGAAGAATGGCCAAGAGCCCGGTACCGGTGTACTCCGGGTACACGTCGATGGCCCCTACGCGCAGCGCCTGAAAGGCGATCTCCGTGGCGCCGAGGTAGGGGCGGCGGTCTACGGAGTGGCCGCGGGATTCCAGGAGTTGGCTGAAGATCTCCATGAGGAGGAAGGATTCGCCGAAGGGTTTGGAGGCAACGATGACGGCCGACTGCGGGGCAGCGGGGCCGCGGGGCTGCGGGGCGGGCGCCGTGTCTTGGGCGACCAGGCCCGCGAAAAGGATCGAAACCTCTGCCAAGAGGCAGCTCATGCTACCCCGGCTTGCGTTAGCAACTCGGCTACGTAGGCCGTTGCTGGATTGGCGAGCAACTCCCCAGGCTCAGCCAACTGCTCCACCTTGCCTCGCCGCATCACGGCCACCCGGTCACCCAGAGCGATCGCTTCGCCGATGTCGTGCGTCACCAGCACCGCGGTGAGATGTAGCGCCTGGCGCATGGTCCCGAACGCGACTCGAAGTTCGTTCCTGGTAATGGCGTCAAGGGCGCCGAAGGGCTCGTCCAGTAGAATGAGATCGGGGGTGCACGCCAGGGCGCGTGCCAACGCCACCCGTTGACGCTGTCCACCCGACAGCTCGGTAGGCCACCGGTCGCCGTAGTCTTCTTCAGGCAAACCGACCAGATCGAGCGCCCGCGTCACCATTGGCCCGGGCTGCGACACACCCCTGAGCCAGGGGACCAAGGCCACGTTACGCGTCACGCGCCAATGGGGCAGCAGGCCCCCGTCCTGGGGGACGTAGCCTACCCGGCGCCGCAAGGCGATGGGGTCCATCGCGGCCACGTCGGTCCCTTCGAACTCCACGCGGCCGCCGTCCAGTTCCACCAGCCGGTTGATGGTTCTGAGGAGGGTGGTCTTGCCTGACCCCGACTCGCCGATCACGGCCACCAGCTCGCCGGCCTCGACGGTCAGGTCGACGCCGTCGAGCGCCGCCACCGAGCCGAATCGCTTGGTGGCGCCTTCGATCCTGACGATGGGTTGTGCCATGGGCGGGGAGGTTAGCGACCAGCTCCGCTGGCCACTGCAGCGTCGGCTGAACTGAGGGTGTCGTCAGCCGGGCAAAGCCGACGGCGGGTGTAGCGGCCGAAGAAATCCGTGGCGCGTTCGAGGTCCGCGCCGTCAACCACGGACGGCCCCAGGCGACGGCAACCCGCGAGACCGATATCTACCAACTCCAGCGCCATCCGCGCCAAGCGATCGTTGCCCAATCCCTGTTCACCCGCCACGTGAAGTAACGCCGTCTGGGCCGGGCCCAGCAGGTCGAGAGCCTGGTTCAGGCTGGCGGGGTCGTAGACGATCCCCGTCAACAGGGTGATCGGTGCGGCGGCCGATGGTACCGGCAGCGCGTCGATGGCACGCACTTCGAGATAGCCCCGCGGCCGCACTTCAGGGAACAGCGTGGTCAAGTGAGTGTGCCAATCATCTATCGTTACCAATTCAGCTTCCAATAGAGAACGGAATGACGGATATTCGCCCTCGACCGGGTCGAGCAGCATGACGCGGGCGTCCAGGGCAAACTGGAGGTAGTCCGTTACCTGGCCACCGCCGCGATCCGCCAAGCCGGTGCGGCTCCAATCGAGCGTACGCCAGGTTTCCCCCCGGTAGCTCCGGTAGCCGGTAGCCTCTCCTTCATAGCGGGGAGAATTGGCGAACATGGCCAGGAGAACCGGGGCCATGGCGTTGAGAAGCCGCCACCGGTCCGCGGATCGGCCATTCATGTCGAGATTGACGTGGAGCGTTGCGGTTTGCCGCATCATGCGCACGCCGGCCGGGCCGATATTGTCGAAGTACTCCGTCATGCGCCGGTACCGCTTACCCTGGAATTGCAGCGGCACGTCCTCGATGACGTTCTCCGGGTCCATACCCACGGCCAACAGTTTTATTCCATGCTCGGCCGCTTGACGCTCCAGGCTCGAATAGAGTCGTTCGAGGTCGCGCAACAACCCCGACACAGATGGATGAGGCGCCAGGCTGAGTTCCACCTGCCCCCCCGGTTCGAACGTCAAACGGGATCCACCCGGCATGTCGAACACGGGGGTGCCTTTGGCCGACATCCGCTCACGCCAACCGAGCCGATGCGCCAGCGGCAGCAACACCGCCATGAAGGAGCCGGCCGCGCCGAGCGTCGGCACGCGGCGCCCGGTGTCTACAAACACGGGGAAGACCTCCAGCTCGGCTCCGACGAGCGGCGGACCGTCGCCGGACAAGCCGCTGGGCCTGAACAGCGTCTCCTGGAGATCTCGAAGGAGCGGCGCGTGTGCGAGTTGACTCATGCGATCGGCGCTCCCTCGACCACGGCGAACATGCCACTGGGGTCGACACGAAACTCGACCGCCCGAAGTCCTGCCCTCTGGAACAGAACGGCAACGCTATCCTCGCCGTACTTGCAGCTGATCTCCGTCCGGATCGACTCGCCTGCTTGGATGTCGATCGTACCGTGATGGGGGACCGTGACTCGATGAGTCCGGCGACACTGCAGGTGCATCTCGATTCGGTGGGTAGT
>JBDHMR010000152.1:0-9644 GCA_039656035.1 Gemmatimonadota bacterium | reverse complement strand
CCCACGATGGCAACGATGGTGTTACGCGGCACGTAGCGGGATCGGTAGTACTGCCAGACATCTTCACGGGTGAGTTGAGCCAGGTGGTCTTCGTGGCCAATCCTCCACCGGCGGATCCGGTGGTGGTCGTACATGACCTCGAAAAGTGTCTCGGTGGCTAGCGCGCCCGGAGAATCCCACTTGCGCTTGGCCTCTTGAATGATGACCCGCAGTTCCCGGTCGAGCTCGCCGGCGTCGATGACGGAGTGCTGCAGCGCGTCGGCCTGGATGTCGAGCGCCGACTTGAGCGAGGTGGCGGGGAGCACCACGTAGTACGTCGTGTAATCGTATGACGTACCGGCGTTGAGGTAGCCACCGGCGGCTTTGGTTTCCTGGGCGATCTGGCCGACGCCACGCGTCGGCGTGCCCTTGAAGAACATGTGTTCCAACACGTGGGAGACGCCGACCCAGCGGTCGGGTTCATCGAAGAACCCGGCTTTGACGTGGGTGACAACAGCGGCAGCCGGAGCGGCTGGCTGCGCCTGGGCCAGGATCGTGAGTCCGTTGGGGAGTTGCCTCCGCCGAACGCCGGCCGTCCAGCGGCCCATCAACGGCCCGCCAACGTCACTGAATGATGCGAAGGACGCCCGCCTCGGCGCTCCCCCGAATGAACGCCTCGGCATCGGTGACAGGAATCACCACCCCGGTCTCCGTCTGGCCCCGCCGGGCCAGTCCCGCCATGAAATCCCGCAATGACGCCCCGGCCCACTCTCCATCGGAGTCACGCATCTGCAGCAGAATCTCTTCCCAGTTACCGTCGAACAAGTGGCCCGAGAGCGAGGCGACCACATGGCTGCTCCCGTGGCTTGGCCGCCGCTTCTCCATGCCAGGGAGATCGGCCACCATGGCGCTAAACAACTCCAATTGGGTTGGATCGCGGGTACTGCCGTCGGGCTGCTGAGCCTCGACCTCGGCCAGCAGCACGTCGATCGGGTCGGGATCACCGGAAATTTCCTTCAGTCGCTGGACCCAGGGCGTGAGTTCGGGGTCGTCCTCCGGCAAGCGGTACAACGTCCGCTTCAAATCGAGGTAGCGCCACAGCCCCAGCTCATCGTAGTGCTCCTCGGGCTCGGTCCGTCCTAAGTGATGTAGCGCAGCCTCCGACTCTCCTCTATCGTAGAGAATGTTCGCCAGATAGATGCGAGCTTCACTGTACTCGGGGTCGAGCTGGAGGGCCCGGCGCATCCAGTAGAGCGCGATCGGGTCGCGCCCCATCCTGTGCGACGCGTAACCGACGCAGGCCGCTGCCTCGGCCGAGTCGGGGTGGTTCGAAACCACAAACCCGAAGAAGCGGTGGGCATGGCCCACCAGTCCCTGGCGGAACAGAGCCCGGCCCAGTTGCAGCATGAGTTCGTGGTCGTCCTGAAATCCCAACTCGACGATGCGCTCGTACGCCAGCAGGGCGCCCTGCACGTCGCCCAGCTTGAGCAGCGCCTCACCGTACCCCGCCAAGGCATCCTCGTGGTCCATGTCGAGACCAAGGGCGGCTTCGAACCAGCGTCGGGCCCAAGCGTACTCCTCCCTCGCGAGATAGGCATAGGCCATCCCGACCTGGAGTTCCGCTGCATTGGGATAGAGTGCTGCGCCTTCCTTTAGAATGTCCAGCGCGTCGTCGTAGCGACCTTCGTTATAGAGTTGGTGGGCTTGTTCGTCGTATTCGTCGGAGCTCAGGAAGCGTTCCGACATCGGCAGGACCTCCGAGCGAGGGTATTGATTAAAGTAGGAACTTCCCAACGTGGGATCAAGAGAGTTGCATGTGTCATAGTCGGTTACGGTGCCGCACAGCGCTCCGGGGCAAGCACGCCGAGGTAGGTTAACCGGCGTTCCTGACGCACTTCGGTGCGCACGGACCGATCGGATACGGCTGTCGCTGGAAAGGTTACGACAGTGGTGATGCGCCTAATCCAGGAGAGCGCACCAACTCCCGGTTGCCACAACATGCGGCCCCGCTCTTCTTCGATCGACTCGCCCGTCGAAAACTGGCCGTCGCCCCAATCAACGGACACCGAGGTCGAGTCGTTACGGAGAAGCCTCAGGCGCCAGGCAGTGCCGGAGGCCATCAGGGTATCGCTCAATCGGTCGAAACCCCATCCTCGCCCGTCGGTCTCCGTGCCACCCGGCACCAATGGCACAGTCGGTAGCGGAGGGAACAACTCATCGAGCGCCTTGTCCATGGCCGCGATGGCCGACACCGCATCGGGGACGAACGGTGCACTGATGGTGTGGTAGTCACCATCGGGACTCAGCACGCCGCGGTAACGTCCACCAAGTATTCCGTCCGTGGCAGGCTCCAGCCGGCCTTCAGGAATATCGCGCCACACCCGCAACCGTTCGAACCAGGCTACCAAGGATACCGCCCCACCTGTGTCGGCGTCGGCCCTGAGAACGATATCCCCCTCCCATCCGACAGTTTCCGTACGTCGATCGTCGCCGTGAAGCGTCTCGAGTTCGCTCATGACCGACTGGTGTAGCGACACGCAGGACAACGTACCCGCCTGATACCTGATGGAAGAATCGACCTGGGCAGCGAGAGACCCCCCACTCGGCACCACGGCGGACAGGACAATGACAAAGGGGCCTCTCAGGAGGCCCCTTGCACGGTACCGCGCTTGCCTCACCTCGTTCTCCCGTTACTCCGCCTGCATATGCGGATATCGGTAGTCGTGCGGTGGCGCGAAGGTCTCCTTGATGGTCTGGGGAGCAACCCACCGCAGGAGGTTAAGCGGCGACCCTGCCTTGTCGTCGGTCCCGCTGGCACGGGCGCCACCGAAAGGCTGCTGGCCCACCACCGCACCCGTCGGCTTGTCGTTGATATAGAAATTCCCCGCAGCGTAGCGCAACACCCGATGGGCTTCCCTCACGGCCGCCCGGTCTTGGGAAAACACGGCGCCAGTGAGCGCGTACGGTGACGTCGTATCCACCAGTGACAGCATCTCCGACCAGGACTCATCGGGGTACACGTACACGCTCAATACCGGGCCGAAGATTTCTTCGCACATCACTACCGAGGTGGGATCGTCCACCCGGAGCAACGTCGGCTCGATGAAGTAGCCTATCTCATCGCTGAATCCACCGCCCGCCACGATCTCGACGCCGGAATCCGCCTTCGCGGCTTCGATGTAGCCGGTGATCTTGCTGTAGGCCTTCTGGTCGATCACGGCAGCCATGAAATTGGTGAAGTCCGCCGGATCGCCCATGCGGATATCGCTCATCATGGCAACGAGCCGCTCGCGCAACTCCGGCCACATGGACTTCGGCACGTAGCAGCGGGACGCCGCACTGCATTTCTGACCCTGGTATTCGTAGGCGCCCCGCACCATCGCCACCGCCAGAGCTGCGACATCCGCGGACGGATGGGCCACGATGAAATCCTTGCCGCCCGTCTCTCCGACTATCCGGGGGTACGACCGATACCGGTCCAGATTGTTGGCCAGCTTCTGCCACAGTGATTGGAACACCGCCGTTGATCCAGTGAAGTGAATCCCGGCCATCCGCTCCTCGGCAAACAGGACCTCGGCCATCATAGCCCCGCTGCCCGGGACGAAATTGATCACGCCAGAGGGGAGGCCCGCCTCCTCGAACATCTTGAACATGTAGTAGTTGCTAAGGGTGGCGGTGTGGGATGGCTTCCACACGGCCGTGGTCCCCATCAGCGCCGGCGCGGTGCACAGATTCCCGCCGATCGAGGTGAAGTTGAACGGCGAAAGGGCCCAGATGAACCCTTCCAGCGGCCGGTAATCCAGCCGATTCCACACACCAGGGCCGGCATCCGGTTGCATCCCGTATATCTGCTCGGCGAAATGCACGTTGAACTTCAGGAAGTCGATCATCTCAACCGCGGCGTCTATTTCAGCCTGGTACGCCGTCTTGCTCTGACCCGCCATGGTGCTGGCGTTGATTATGTCGCGCCAGGGACCGGCCAGCAGGTCGGCGGCCTTGAGGAACACCGCGGCTCGGTCCGTGAAGGACCAATTGGCCCACTCACGCTGCGCCTCGACCGCGGCGTGAGCCGCGGCCGCCACCGTGGCGGCGTCCGCCGAATGAACCGTGGCCAAACTGTGGCCATGGTCGTGCGGCGACACGACCTGATAGGTGTCGCCCGTGCGGATTTCTTTCCCCCCGACGATGATGGGGATTTCGATCTCTTCCTCCCAAACGGTCTTCAATTTTGCCTGGAGAGCACTCCGCTCGGGTGTCCCCGGGGCGTAACTCAGGATCGGTTCGTTGTGCGGCGTTGGGATATTGGGCGTGCTGCTCATGGGACATCCACGGTGCGAGACAATCAAGCTTGAGGGGCGGCGGGACCCGGCCTGCCCTGACGAATGCGCGGGAGGTTACCCGATTTAGAGGCGCCGGGCAACGGGGAGCTCCGTGCGATCGGGTCCCCTCAGGGGAGGAGACCTGGCGGCGGGGTCCCACTGATTTCCGTGGGATCGACGGTCAGCAAACCGGTTTGCCTCAGAACGGCCTGGCCATCGGCCGACACCAGAAAACGGAAGAATGCCCGCGCCACTTCAGGATGGGGCGCGGCGCGGGGCACCGACGCCGCCAACTCTATGGCGCGGCCCCTGACTTCGATGGTATCACCCGGCGCACCGGTCCGGCCCGGAACGCGGACGACGGTTTGGTTGTACACATCGGCCAGCTGCGGGGCGCTGAGGTTGACGGAATCCGGCAGCGCTACATAGGGAAGGTCATGAAACCGCGCTACCGAGGAATACAACCAGGCGTAGTCCAACTCGCCCAACTGCAGCAGTGCCACCAAGTCGGCCGACTTGGGCCTGGTATATCTTGGCTCGGACCGATCGCGGAGCGCTCGTAATGGCGTTCCGCCAGGTCAAACACCATGAACGTGCGGTAGCCCGCAGGATCAACGGCCGGATCTGCGTGCCCCCAGCGCACCGATTCGTCGAGCAATACGTCGGGCCAGTTGTCAGCGGTGCCCCGGTCATTCGGCGGCACCAAGGGAGACACGGCCAGAACCATGGAGTTCCTGGCAAAAACCGCGTGCCACGAAGTGTACTCCGGCTGCAACAGCGCGGGAAACAGGGCAACATCCGCCAGCGCCAGGACATCGGGAATGCGATCGAGTTCCGTCAGCTTCCTCACCGCCGCTAGGCTCCCGGAATGTTCCTGCTGGACGCGGACGTCCGGGTAGCGCCGGGTGAACGCGTCGAGCAGCAATTTGAACGGTACCGCCAAGCTTCCAGCGTTATAGACGACCAACGGTCCACCAACGTCCTGGGCGGCGGCGCTAACGGGCATGACCACCAACAGCGTAAGGACCATGGCTACCAGGCGGCGGAGCCGGGAGATCCGGTTTGTGGTGGTGATCCACATGAATTTCAGAATTCCAGCCGGTAGGTCATGCTGACACTCGTGGGCCCGGCCAGGAAGGAAGGAGCACGAAGTCCGAAGATGGTCCATTTGCCGTAGACGAACTTGGCGCTGGCAATCCCCAGGACCGCCCCCGCAACTACGTCGCTGAGCCAGTGTTGGTCATCGTGCATCCGTGAGTACCCCGCCAGACTGGCCGCCGAATAGAGAATCACCGTCGCAGCCGTGTGGTCCATTTCCTCGGACAGCGCCGTGGCCATGGCAAAGGCCATGGTCGTGTGCCCTGAGTAAAAAGAACTCCCCGGCGTCCCCGGGTTGAACGACAAGGCCCCCTCGCCTTCGTATGGCCGACTGCGTCCGAAGACGAACTTCGTCACGTTGACCGCCCCTGCCGCCAGAGCCATGGTCGCCAGCAACCGCTCCCCCGTGCGCGTCAGGTCTTCGTCGCCAGTGGCCAAGCCGGCGAGGAACGTCCCGCCGCTCACGATGGCCATTACCGCGCCGTCGCCCAGGGCACGGAAGGGCTCCAGCATCATGGTGCCATCAGACCCATGCGAATCCGACACCCCTTGCCACACGATTTCGTCGAGGATCATCAACGCGCCGATCCCCACTCCGAAAAACGCCACCTGGCGCAGGCCGATGTCTGTTGGAGCGGCACAGGTCGCCACCGTGGCGGAACATCCCTGAGCCCGGACCTCCGCGACACTCCAGCTCCCGACAACCAATGGCAGGGTCACGAAGGCCACCGAAAGCACACGCCGTCCGGGTGTAGTTGATTGCTTACCGCGCATCGAGGAAAGCTCGATCCGATCCGCTAGGAGCATGGAGGGTTTGCCGACGATTCACGCTGCGGTCTCTTGGACCGGGGAGCGCCCAACGATAGTATTGTCGGTAGTGCTTGACCAGACTCATCTCCCCAAGCATCATTGCCAACTACCGACCGACCATCCAGGAAACACCTCGCGGAATTTACGGACAACGACCAGGACACAACTCCATGAATCGCATCACCCTCGCCGTCCTCACACTGGTAGCGGTCACCGCCTGTCGCGACTACGACGGCTACGCGCCCGTAGCCGACCAGACCGGCCTTGTGCCCGCCGCGCAGTGGGCTTCCTACGGAGTCGAACAGGCTCAGGCCGTGGCCATCGGCCGAGAATTCGCCGCGGCGTACCAGTCCGGTACGCCCGAGGCCCTCGGCCATCAGATGAACAACGCCGTCGAATACGCCCGATCACTGGGTGTCGAGATTCTAGTGGCTGACACGCTGGGCCATCGGCTGACGGTACGATTTCCCAGCGGGTGGCGGCTCGCGATCCTCCCGATCGACGACGGAGTGGCGGCGGCCGACACCCCGGGCATCAGCCAGTAACGACGACTGACGGGCGGATCCATGACGGACATCGTCCAAGTCACTACCACCGTAGACAGCAAGTCCCGGGCGATCCAACTGGCGCAGACGATCGTGACCGAGCGCCTGGCCGCCTGCGCGCAGGTCCAGGGCCCGATCGAATCGGTCTATTGGTGGCGGGGTAAGGTCGACAGCGCCACCGAGTGGTACTGTCACTTCAAGACGACTAAACTCCTGGTGGAACACCTGCGTACCCGTGTGGTGAAACTGCACCCCTACGACGTTCCAGAGGTGATCGTCGTCCCGGTAGTTGACGGTCACCCACCATATCTAAATTGGGTTGCGTCGGAAACCCGACTTCCGACCTCCGATTCCTGATCGCTCCATAATTCGATCCGGGAGACCAGCGTGAACGACCAAACGACATCACCCGAGCCCACCGCGTCCTGGTGGGAAGACTATCTCGAAATTTTCTTCGCTCCTTCACAAGTGTTCGCCCGGCGGGAAAAATCGGGGTTCCTGCTGCCCCTGGTCATCCTGACTGTCCTGTCTGGCGTACTCATCGTTGGGCTCAAAGGAAGTTTTGCCCCGGCGTTCGAGGCCGACATTACTCGGCAGATGGAACTGGTCCAGCAGAACAACCCACAGATCACCGCCGAACAACTCGAGCAAGGGCGCGCCATGCAGGGCACCATGGGCACGATCATGTTCGTCGCCATGATGCCGATTCTGGCGCTGATCATCGGGTTCACGTTGTGGCTGTTCGGTAAGTTCGTGGGAGCCACCGAGACCCTGAGCCAAGCGATGCTCATCGCGGCCTTCGCCTCGTTCCCCCGCATCGTCTACTTGCTGGCAGGCGGCATTCAGGGGTTGGTCATGCCCGAGGAGTCACTCAACGGAATGAGTCGGCTGAGCCTGGGCCCGGCCCGTTTTCTGGACCCTGACAGTGCCTCAGCCTTGTCGGTGGTCCTGGCGTCCCGTTTCGACCTCACCCTGATCTGGATCACCATCCTTCTGGCAATCGGTCTCAAGGTGATAAGCAAGATCCCCATGAGCAAAGCCATGGTAGCTGCTGGTCTGGTGTGGCTCGTCGGTGCGCTCCCGGGCCTGCTCGGGGCCATGCGGGCGGGAGGCTGACATGGCCATAGGTCCTCGCGCCAAGCACCTGATGTGGTTCATCGTGGCCGGGTTCGCGGTGCTCCTCATGTGGAACACCATGACCAGCCAGCAGGTGGAGTGCGAAGTGTGCGTGGAGTTCAACGGCCGCCGCAACTGTGCCACGGCCTCGGCCGCCAGCGAAACCCAGGCGGCGCAAAGCGCTCAGTCCACCGCCTGCGGCACCATTTCTTCGGGAATGGCCGAGTCCGTGATGTGCGGTGATGCCGCGCCCGTGAGCCGGCGCTGCCAGGTGCGCTAGACGCCGGCCAACGAGGCCAGTGCGGCCTCATCCGCCATGCCGACGTGGCGCCCCGTTTCGGTGCCTTCGGAAAAGGCTATCAGGGTGGGGATCCCTTTGATACCAAACCGCTGGGCCGTTACCTGATTGGCTTCCGTATCCAACTTGAGCACCAGCACCTTACCGACGCTAGAGTGGGCGAACTGGTCCAGCGCCGGCGCCATCATCTTGCATGGCCCACACCAATCGGCATAGAAGTCGACCACTACTGGGACGCCTGCCTCCTTTACCACCTGGTCGAAATCCGAGTCAGTGACTTTCAGCGGGCGGTCCAGCCTTATGGGACGGCCGCAATCTCCGCACTTGGGCTGGTCTCCAGCACGGCCGAGGTCGATCCGATTCAGCTTGCTGCAAAAAGCGCAGCGTACAGTTGCCTTGGGGGTAGGTGGGGCGTTCATGCGGGAAAGCTAGATGCCACCATGGGAAGTGTCAAAACCACACGGCGAGATCGTCTCCATGGGTGAGGTTGGCGGATAAGCCCCGCCCGAAGGACACACCAGTCCCTGGTGCGGGGGCGAAGCGGCCGATCCACCGGCGCTAGTTTTGACAGCGTAACATCAACATTTACAATGTGTTACGTTGTCGACCCAGAGACGCTGTCGGTCGACACCATGTCGCGGAACCGCTGGCATCACCATTGCGTATGGGACTATACATAGGTGTCCATACCGATTTCACGGGTGCTGAATGTCAGAATTGACGATTCGAGAAATAGACCAGGACGAGGAGTTTTTTGATTGGTTGGGCGACGTCCTCCACAAGGAAACCGAGACAAGTGGGAGGGCCTTTCAGTCCCATGACCACCACCTGGTCCTCGCCAACGAGATCGGTGACTGGATAGGCGGGTTGCGCTACGCCCTCCGTGGCGGTGTGGCCCATCTGATGGAACTGGCTGTCGTGGCACAGGAGCGCCACCAGGGGCACGCGCACCGGTTGTTGGCCGCCTTCGAGGAGCATGCCGGCCTCAGCGACGCACACCTGGTGGAGTTCTGGACCCAAGACCTCCGGTCCGAGGCGCTCATGGCCGCCTTCGGCTGGCGCAGGGTTTTGGAACGTCCTGAATACATCGGCGGGGAAACGTGGTATCTCCTCGAAAAAGAACTTACTCCCCCAGGAGACTCCGACGAGGACGAGACTGAAGACTGAAAGCACCCCTGCCCAATGCACCCAAGCAGCCAAAGCGGCGTCCCCGGAACGGTCGCCGCTTTGGCTTTCGAGAAACCCCAGCGCGACGATTATCTTCCAGGGCATGAAGGCACGGTTCTCCCTCCTCTGGGTCGCTCTGACGGTCCTGATCGCGACAGCGGGCTCAGCCTGCAGTAGCGAGGAGGTCCGCAAGGAAAGGGCTCTTCAGGAGCTGTCCCAGGAGGACGCAGACCTGTTGGGCCCGGAAATACTCGACCTCGTCGACCAGGCCGCCGGCTACCAGAGTTCGCACAGTGGCAGGCGGCCCCGAAG
>JBDHMR010000151.1:0-4995 GCA_039656035.1 Gemmatimonadota bacterium | reverse complement strand
CCCGTCTGGGCCAGATATGCCTGGCCCAGATCGAAGTACTCGGTGGCAAAGAGATTGCCGGCCTCCTCACCGATAGCCCCCGTCAGGATGGGCGTGTCTACCAGCACGAAGTCGTTGTCGTAAAAGAAGTCCCGTAGCGCCTGGACCACCTCGTGCCGTACCCTGGCAATAGCCACCTGCCGCGGGTTTCTGAGCCACAGGTGTCTATTTTGGAAGAGGAAAGTCGTCCCATGTTCTTTAGGGGTGAGTGGGTAGTCATCACTGGTGCCCAGGATGGCCAGGTCGCTGGCTGTCAGTTCATAGCCGCCTGGAGCACGATCGTCCGGCCTGACAACGCCGGTGACCTCCACCGAGGTCTCCTGGGTCAGGTCCTGGAACCGCTGCCACACTTCCTCCGGGATGTCCTTCTTGAGGAAAACGGCCTGGACCTGCCCGGATCCGTCACGTAGGACGAGGAATGCGATTTTGCCACTTGACCGGGTCGTGACGACCCAGCCACGAACCACCACCGGTTCGTTTGAATGGGAGCCCAGATCTGTGATACGTACGGCTGTCATTGGTTGCCTATGCTGAGACGAGTATTGCCGGGAGGCGCGTGGAGTGTAGCGGCCCTCGCGGGCATCGTCAACGCGGCCTGCTTTGTCACCAGCATCCCCCCTCCGGCCGTTCCGGAACAAGAGGGGGCTTTTCCACTGGATTTGGTCTGGGAGGACAAGATAGGCAGCGGGTTCAGCGGCAACGTCATCGTGACCGACTCCGTCATTTACGCCGGAGCGCTGGATCGTAAAGTCTACGCCATCGAGGCCTCCACGGGGAGGCAATTGTGGAACAAGAAACTGCGCGGAGCCTTGGTAGGCGGTGTGGCCCAATCGGGTGACACCCTGTTCCTCGGCTCCGACCGCCCAAAAGGCCGCATCCGGGCCGTGCGAAGCTACGACGGGAAGCAAATCTGGGAGGAACGAACCGACCAGATTTCGGTTCCCCTGTTGGTGACGGACGGGAAAGTCATCGGCCACACCCAACACGGAGTCTTGATTGCCCTCAGAACCTGGGACGGTGCGTTCGAGTGGCAGCGAGAACTCGGCGTGGCCCTGGCCGCCCCCGTATTGGGTGAAGACGGCAATCTGGTAGCCACTTCGCTCGACACCGTCTACCGCGTCTCGCTGGAAGACGGACGAGTGGTGCAACGGATGGCCACTCCTGGATCGATAACATCGAACTGGACCGAATCGGGCCCCTATTTGATTGCCGGTACCACGTCAGGGACGGTATTCAAGATGGACCGGCGCGACCTGAACATCGAATGGCAGGTACGCGTCGAGTCCGAGGTCCTCGTCTCGCCCGCCGTGAGCGGCGACACGGTGTTCGTGGTAACACGACCAGGCAACGTGTACCGCATCGACCCCGATCCCGTGCCGAAGGC
Source organism: Gemmatimonadota bacterium (assembly GCA_039656035.1). GTDB lineage: Bacteria > Gemmatimonadota > Gemmatimonadetes > Gemmatimonadales > GWC2-71-9 > N074bin45. Next base: position 3,572 of record JBDHMR010000151.1, on the reverse strand, counting down.
AACCCTGATAGCCGCCCTCGAGTGGCCGGTCACTGCCCCGTTGTCACGCTACGACAGGTGGTTGCTCCTTGGGGGTGCCGATGGCGTCATCCGCGCCCTCGAGGTCGATGGCTCCGAAGCCTGGCAGATAGCCCTGTGGCGCCCGATCGCGGTGGCCCCCATCGTCATGCCTGACGGCTTGATTGCTTTGGGCGGGACCGGCGACATCCACCGGCTGGTCCGCCAATGACTAGAGTACTCCTGGTGCTGTTGCTGCTCCTGGGCTTGGCACGGCCAATCGCGGCCCAGGAGACCTCTCCGTGGATAAAGTACGGCAAGTGGGGATTGCTGGTGGTGACCGTCGGTTTCAACCTGGCGTCTTCCGAAGCCAACGAACGAGCCAATCATTCGTTCGACACCCTGACGGGACGGTGCCTCAGCGATCCCCGGCTGTGCACGGTGGACGACTCCGGCATATACAACGATCCGACCAGTGAAGAGCTGTACCAAAGTACCCTGCGGCTGGACACCTCCTCACGCCGGTTCCTGATTGCCGGACAGGTGGCCCTCCTGGGCGCGGCCGCCATGTTCATCTACGAATTCACTCGCCCGCCCGGAACTCCTGACGACAACATTCCCTTCGCTCCCCTGGTGCAGGACATGGGCGACGCGGTAGGGGTCGGGATCGAAGTCAACTTCTGAACTAGCCGACGCGGAACAGCTCGGCCGCGCGCGGGTACCGGCGCACTGCCCGATCCCGGAGACCCTGATTCTTGGCGGCCGCAAGAGCCGGATCTTTCTCGATCACACCGCGTGCCTCCTGACGAGCTCGTTCCAATAGCTCCGCGTCCTCGGGCAGCGTCGCGTGGCGCAGGACGAACCCGCCCGACTGCCGGGCGCCGATGAGGTCTCCCATACCACGTTCGGCAAGATCCAGTTCTGCGATCCGGAATCCGTCGGTGGTCTTGGCGAAAGCCTCGAGTCGCGGTGGCACGTTACCATCCGCCACCAGGACGCACACACTGTCGTCACCGCCCCGCCCGATCCGCCCGCGCAATTGATGCAACTGCGCCAGGCCAAAGCGATCCGGATGGTGAATCACCATGGTGGTGGCTTTGGCTACGTCGATACCCACTTCGATGACCGTGGTCGCCACCAGAACGTCGATTTCCCCGGCACGAAACCGGCGCATGACGGCGTCACGCTCATCGGCTTTGAGACGCCCGTGGACCAACCCGATCTTCAGTTCGGTTAGTTCGGCGCCGAGCGTTTCCGCCATGGTGGTAGCGGCACGGAGATCGGCCCGTTCCGATTCTTCTATCACCGGGAGAACTACATAGGCCTGCTCGCCCCTGCCGCAGCGCTCGCGTAACAACGCCGAGACAGACCCACGCTGACGGCCGGCACGGATGATGGTGTCGACGTCTCCCCGACCGGGGGGACGTTTGCGGAGGACGGACATGTCGAGGTCCCCGTACATTGTCAGGGCGAGCGACCGGGGAATGGGAGTAGCCGACAACAGCAACACGTCGGGCGAGGTGCCCTTCCCGATCAATGCCGCACGTTGCTCTACGCCGAAGCGGTGCTGCTCGTCGATCACCACCAGACCCAATCGCCGGAACGACACGCTCTCCTGCATGAGCGCGTGCGTCCCTACCACCACGCGCGAACGTCCTTCCGCCAACCGTCGCCGCGTAGCGCTCTTCTCTGAAGCGGTCATGCGGCCGATCAGCAGGTCGGGGGCGATGCCGAGCGGTTGCAACAAGGCCTGCAGCGTGGCCGCGTGTTGTTCGGCCAACAACTCGGTCGGTGCCATGAGCGCGGCCTGGTAGTCGTTCTCCACCGCCAACAACATGGCGAACAGCGCCACCACCGTCTTCCCGGTTCCCACGTCGCCCATCAACAGCCGGTGCATCCGCTCCGGTGCGGTCATGTCGCCAGTGATCTCACGTACGGCACGCACCTGGTCGCCGGTGAGCGTGAACGGCAGTCCTTCTTTCAGTTTGGTCGTGAGGTCGCGACGAATCTCGAACGACACCCCGGCACGCTGCCGCTTGGCGAGAGTGCGCGCGCGGACCAGCATCAACTGCAAGTCGAATAGCTCGTCGAAAGCCAACCGCCGCCGCCCCCGCTCAGCCTCTTCCAGCGAAGCAGGCTGATGGACGGCCCTGAGGGCATCTTGCACCCCGGGAAGTCCCAACTCCGAGCGGAGTGCCTCGGGCATGTCATCCAGTTGTAAATCGATCAGCTCATCCAAATGGCGCTGGATGAGCCCCCTGATCTGTTTGTGACTCAGGCCTTCGGTCGCGGGATAGACCGGCAGCACCGTCCCGCTTCCGGGACCGGACTCCTCCTCCTCGCCGCCACCCTCCTCCAGCACCACGAATTCCCGGGGCGACAATTGCCGCCCGTGATAGAACTTGACGGTGCCCGCCACCAGCAACGTCTGACCCGGCCGGATGCTCTTCTCGAGAAACGGCTGCCCCGGCCAGGCACATTCAAGCAGACCCGATGCATCCCGCAGCACGGCGCGGAATATCTTGAGGCCCCGCCGCGTTGGCTGAATACCGGTGTCCACCACCTTCCCAACACAGGCGACCTCGTCCCCAACACGAGCCTGGGCCAGAGGCGTCACCTGCGAGGCATCGATGTACCGGTGGGGGAGGTGCCACAGAAGGTCCTGCGCCGTAAACACGCCGAGCCGGCCGAAGGCCTCGGCCCGGCGGGCGCCGATGCCCTTGAGGAACTGGACCATCGTGTCCGCTCGCAGGGCGCCCATGGATCAGGTAGCCAAGTTAACCATCGTCGGCGAGGAGATACCCCGCGTAGGTTTCCGGATCGAATGGTTCGAGATCATCCAGCTGCTCGCCCAGTCCGATGAAACGGATGGGAAGATCGAGTTCCCTTCTGAGAGCCACCACGGCACCGCCGCGCGCGCTGCCGTCGAGCTTGGTCACTATGATGCCCGTTGGCGTGACGGCCTCGGAGAAGTGCCGCCCCTGCTGGACGGCGTTCTGACCGACCGTTCCGTCGAGCACCAGCAGGGTTTCGTGCGGTGCACCGGGAACTCGGCGACCCACCACCCGGTGCACTTTCCGCAACTCGTCCATCAAGCTGTCTTGGGTATGCAGCCGCCCTGCCGTATCGATGAGCACGGTGTCGATGCCTCGCGCCGTGGCCGCGTCCAGGGCATCGAAGGCCACCGCCGCCGGGTCGCCACCGGAGGTACCGCTCACGCACGGCACACCGAGCCGGTCGGCCCAGGTCTCGAGTTGAGCGATGGCACCCGCGCGATAGGTATCGGCCGCGGCCAGGAGCACCGAACGGCCCTGGCGCAGAAGCCGGTGCGCCAGCTTGGCGGTGGTCGTGGTCTTCCCTACACCGTTGACCCCGACGACCAAAATGATGGTGGGCCCCGTGTCGGCATGGCGCAGGTCACCAGCCGTATCGCCATTGGCCAGCAAGGACTGCAGCCGGTCGTCGAGAGCACGATGGAGGTCGTCGGTGGTCTTGAGGTTCCCGCGGCGGACGTCCGCCTCGAGGCCCTCTACCAGGTCCATCGTGGCGGGCACGCCGAAGTCAGCTTCGATCAA
>JBDHMR010000150.1:0-5038 GCA_039656035.1 Gemmatimonadota bacterium | reverse complement strand
AGCCGCGGCCCACCATGTTCGTGCCGGCCACCCAGCTGGTGGTCCGCACCATGAGCGTGCTGGTTCGCTCCGACGGCGATCCGACCGCCCTGGCCGTCCCCGTGCGCCAGGCCATCGAGCGCATCGACCCGGCGCTGCCCCTGTTCTGGGTATCCACCCTGGAGGAGGTAATCCTGCAACAAACCCAGGGCGACGCCATCATGGGGCGGGTCATGGCCGTGCTGGGGATGGTGGCGCTGTTGCTCAGCGTGATCGGCGTGTACGGGGTCATGTCCTACAGCGTTCAGCAGCGCGTTCAGGAGGTGGGCATCCGCATGGCGCTCGGCGCCGAGGCGCGGGACGTGGTCAAGTTGATGATGCGGCAGGGAGTTGTGCTGGCCGGGGTGGGGATGACGCTTGGGCTCGGGCTGGCGTTGTTGGCTACGCGGGGGTTGAGCAACTTCTTGTTTGGAGTGAGTCCGTTTGATCTCGGCATCTTTGCTGGGGTGACGGGGATGCTGCTAGGGGCGGCGGTGGTGGCTAGTTTTGTGCCGGCGTTGCGGTCGGCGCGGGTGGATCCAAATGTGGCTCTCAGGTTGGAATAGGGCGGGGAAGGGACATCAAAAACCACCACTCACCCATCACCAATCACCTATGAAACCGCCTCATATGTGATTGGTGATACGTGATATGTGGTTTGTGATGTGTGGGCCTCATTCCGGGAATCCGAACTGTTCGGTACCGTGGCTTCTGAGCGCTATTGCGCTTGTTTTGGTGTGCTGAAAAGACTAGCCAAAACAGTGCTTCAGGTACGCAAAAGCAAATAGACTTGCTATGATGCGCCTAATATACTATGTTTAGTAGTATTATAAGCGCTTGAGAGCAAGTATGCGATCAGTCAATTTCCTCGCCGCGAACCCGGTCTTCACCTACGACGAGTTCGCCACCGCCCCCGGCGGCCGTAAGGGTAACCCCAATACCACCCGCAACCGGCTGGCTGGGCTCGTTGCCAGCGGGCGGGTGCTGCGGATCCGCCGCGGGCTGTTCGCCGCCGTTCCGGCTGGTGTCGAACCTGGGAGGGCGCCGGTCGATCCGTATCTCGTGGCGTCCAAGCTGGCGGATGATGCCACGTTGGCGTATCACGCGGCCCTCCAGTTCCACGGCCGAGTCTACACGCTCTGGCGGCGGTTCCACTACCTCACCCGGCACCGCACCCGCGGGTTCACGTTTCGGGATCAGGAATTCGTTCCGGTACTGGCACCCAAGGCGGTGCGCCCCCGGCGCGACCTCGGCGGCGGAGTCACCCTCGCGTCCCACGCCGGCGGTACGGTTCGTGTGACCAGTCTGGAACGCGCGATGGTTGATGTCCTGGACGCGCCGGACAAAGGAGGAGGCTGGGAAGAGATATGGCGGTCGCTCGAGCTGGTGGAGTTCTTCGATCTCGACGCGGTGATCGAATATGTTGCCGCCTTGGGCTCCGCCATCACGGCGGCGCGGGTGGGCTTCTTTCTAGAGCAGCACCGGAAACCGCTGATGGTCGAGGACAAGCACCTGGACCGTCTGGAGCGCCATGCTCCCCGGGAGCCAAGGTATCTCGACGCCGGCCGGCAGTCCGGCAAGTTTGTCTCGCGCTGGAACCTGGTCGTGCCGGAGTACGTGCTGCATCGGCGCTGGGAGGAAACGGCGTGAACCTGACTGAGGCGGGCTTGCTTCAAGCGGCGGCGGCCACCGGGTTCCAGACGGAACCGCTGGAGAAGGCTGTTCGGCTCTTGGAGCTGCTCGAAACTTTGCGGAGCCATCCGTTTCTCAAGGACCGGATCGCGCTCAAGGGCGGCACCGCGCTGAACATGTTCGTGTTCGACGTCCCTCGCCTCTCAGTGGACATCGACCTGAACTATATCGGTGCCGCTGACCGTGAAACCATGATCGAGGAGCGCCCCAAGCTGGATGACGCGATCAGAGCGGTCTGCGGCCGACTCGGGATCGAAGTGAAGCGGGTGCCTGACGAGCATGCAGGCGGCAAGTGGCGCCTGTCCTACGTAGGAGTGTCGGGACGGTCGGGGAGACTCGAGCTTGACGTCAACTTCATGCTCCGAACGCCACTTTGGCCTCCGATCCTCGCTGACTCGCGACCAATGCACACCTTCACGGCGGCGCGAGTGCCGGTGCTGGAGTTGCACGAGTTGGCGGCCGGCAAGCTCTCAGCACTTTTTGGCAGGAACGCGAGCCGTGATCTCTTCGATGCGCACCACATGCTGAGCCACCTGGCGTTCGACCAGGCGCGCCTGCGGCTGGCATTCGTCATCTACGGTGGAATCAACCGGCGGGACTGGCGGAGCGTCTCGCTCGACGACGTCAAGGCCGAACCCGTCGACTTCGAGCGCCAACTGTTGCCGATGCTGCGCGCAGAAAGGGCACCGGACCGTGCGCAGGTACCGGAGTGGTCGGCAAGTCTGGCAGGCGAATGCAGAGACCTCCTGTCCATTGTGCTCCCCCTGCAACCGGAAGAGATCGAGTTTCTCTCGAGACTGAATGACACAGGGGACATCGCGCCCGAGCTGCTCACCGCCGACTCGATGATGCAAGCGACGATCCGCGGACATCCAGCATTGCTGTGGAAGGCGCAGAACGTCCACCGGCACCGCGGCCTGGCTTGACCGGAGGTGGTCAGGCCACGAGATGCGGCAGGGTGTGGTGTTGGCCGGGGCGGGGATGACGGGGATGCTTTTGGATGCGGCGGTGGTGGCTAGTTTTGTGCCGGCGCTGCGGAGTGCGCGGGTGGATCCGAATGTGGCGTTGAGGCTGGAATAAGGCGCTGGGATTCCGAGATTCCGGGAATCCGAAATTCCGAAATTGATCGATTGGAGTCACTCGTAAATAAATCCCACAATTTCGGACTCCCGGAATATCGAAATCCCGGAATCGGTGCAAAGCCATGAGCACCCACCGCACTCTACATCGGCAAAGTCAGGCCTCCGATGGCATATCGAGGAACTGCCAAATGGCCTCGAGAAACTTGGGCCACGATGGACGCAGGGGCTAGAATTTGAACCCAAACGCGAGGCCAACCCTGAAGTACACTGGCACCCCTTCACCGCCGGCCAGAATGAAACTGTCGCCGGCCACCTTGAGGTCGAGGCCCTCGTAAAGCGCCGCGACGAGTACATCCAGACCCACCCGTCCGTAGGCTGACCATGTGGATATCCTGGTCGTAAACGGCATTGCCGTAATGAGGCCGGTGTTTGCGTCGAATGGGGTGTTTCTCATGGAGAGGTCCATCCTAGCAACTCCAAGCCCCAATCGGACAAACAACTTGTTGTCGAACACGTGAGAGTCGAATCGGTAGGATCCCCCCAGGTACCGCGTCCGCTTATCCAACTGCACGAGACTATTCTGATTGAAACCGGTGTTGGGGATGATGAACTCCGGGCCTTCCCCGGCTCGAAGCGTGCCCACGTCCAGGGCAAGGGCGCTCGTCGCCTGTCCTATGCGCCTGAGAAGCGATAGCTCCAACGAGAGGCCGGGCCCGAAGTCGCCGTCATTCGGTGATCCCGAAACCCCCAGGAGCACATCGAACATCCACGGTGATTGAGCATGCAATGGCCCAGCGGTCCACAAGACCAGGGTGCACACGAACAGCTTGCCGATCCTTAGGCCTTTAGGCCACCGTTCAGGGGTGAAACGACCCCGAGTTGTGGTGTAGGTAGAGGTTCCTTGGCCCTTGGGCCCCATCTTTCACCTCGTGGATGTGTCATACGGTGGCAATGTATCGCATCTGCGACACCGTATTCACCCTAGGGTCCTAGCGTTATTTTGGCGTGATTTCCCGCAAGTAGGATCGAGTCTGGCGCTGGGGTCGGCGCGGGTGGATCTGAACGTGGCGTTGCGACTAGAATATGGGGAATGCGCAAGATCATCCGATTCGCGTTTCTGTCCGCCCTCCTTGGCCTGGCAGCCGTGGCCCTGCTCGTGTGGCTGCGCCACCCGTCGTTGAGCAGGCAGTGGGACGACGACGTTCGCGTGCTTGCCGGGGTCGAGATGCCGGGGCAGGGATTGGTGAGGTTCACCAATATTCGCGATTGGAGCTACACCCAGGACTCCGTCGTGTCGAAGCGATACTTCGATGCCACCTTCGATCCCCGACACATCGGCGACATGTGGCTGTACGAGCAACAACTCGATGGTACCGGGTTGATCGCCCATACGTTCTTGGTGTTCGAATTCGACGACCAAGAGGGGCCGACTCGCTACATCGGTCTGTCCGTCGAGACGCGTCGCGAGTTAGGTGAAGAGTATTCGCTGATCGGCGGAGTGCTCCGATCCTTCGAGGTGACCCACATCTGGGCCACCGAGTCGGACCTGGTGACCCGCCGAGTGCTGTATCTCGACTATCCGCTCACCCGCTATCGGTTGGAAATTCCGCAGGAGTATCGCGCCCGGATCTTCCGGCAGTTCGCCCAGGAGACGGACGATTTGGCCACGGCGCCCCGTTGGTACAACACCGTCACCAACAACTGCACCAGTTCGCTCATCCAGTACGTCAACGCCAGTGAGCCCAATGCCATTCCGCTGCATTACAGCTATGTGCTCACGGGGAAAGTCGACGAGTACCTGGCGGAGCTGGGCTACCTCGACCCGACGTCTTCCCTGGCGATCACCCGAGACTACTTGGCATCGAACGCCCTCAGGTAGCGATCACATTCGCCGATGTCGTGACCGTTGGATTGCGCCGACCCGGCAATCATGGTGCTGTTGAGTTTCGTCCCGGCGTTGCGGTCGGCTCGGGTGGATCCGAATGTGGCGCTCAGGTTGGAATAGCGCCTCCATCATCCATCACCACTCACCTATCACCAATCACCTATGAATCGGTTTCATAGGTGAGGGGTGATAGGTGGTAGGTGACGTGTGCGGCCTCATTCCGGGATTGCGTCAATGCGCTCACTCTTGATTTGCGGCCGGAGCTCACCGGATTCACCCTGATTTCATGAAGTTTTCATGCGATCCGCCGAAGTTTTCGGGGAGGAGCAAGTGGTCACCGCTCCCAGCGGGAGGTTCGGTG